>DATGEF010000373.1:0-11672 GCA_035310405.1 Chloroflexia bacterium
AACGGCAGGGTCGGGTCGCGCCGGTAGAGGACACCGCCCAGGCCAAAGGCCACGACCCAGGCGATCCCGCCCATCAGGCTGAGCACGCCATTGGCCTGGCTGCGCCGCGCCGAGGGAAAGAGGTCGCCCAGCAGGGACGCATTCGGGCCGCGTAAGAGGGCCATGCCACAGACGGTCGCGACCAGGGCGGCGAGCAGCAGGGGCAAGGTGCGCATCTGCGGCAGCGCGATACAGGCGAGCGCGGCGAGCGCGGCACCGGCCAGCATAAAGGGCTTGCGCCGGCCGATCGGCGTGCGCGTCCGGTCGGAGAGGGCGGCGACCGCCGGTAGGACCAGCAAGCTGCTATAACTGTCCAGGCTGCTGAGGAAGCCGACCGCGGTCGCGTCCAGCCCCATCCCAGCAAGGAAAATCGGCCCGTAGGTCGCCAGCAGCGGCCCGATCAAGGAGATGCCGAAGCTGGCCACGGCCAGCTGGAAAGCGCGTGCCCAGGGGAAGGGAGTGGCCGGGGTGGCCGCCGGGTCGACGGCCACCAGGCTAGCGGAGTCCATGGGCGGGACCCAGGGCCAGCCAGGCCGCGGCCCCCGCCGTCGCGCTGAGCTTCCGTGTACGGGGCTTGGTGAGTGCGTCCGGCAGATCGGGGATCGCCACCTCGCGCAGGCGCTCGGTCGCCAGCAACTCCTCCACCGTCCGCTGCAAGAGCGCCGCATCCCAGCCGAAGAGCGTCTGGAGCGCCGCCAGGGGGGCGGCGGCCACGTTATCGAGGTAGCGCAGGATGATCTGCTGGCGAGCCTGGCGCCCGCTGATCGCCCGCGCGGCCGCGGCCAGGCCCGGCTGCCAGCGCAGCAGCAGATCGTAGACATAGCAATATTTCCAGCGGTTATCCTCTGAAGTCCCGCATTTGACGATTTTGAGGTCCTGCTGCAATTCGACGATCGCCCGCTCGAAGCGGCGCGCCGTGTCGCCGCCGCCGAAGAGATTCGCCTGCTTGCGGATCACGTTGGTCGAGAGGGGCCCCTGCGCGAGCAGCACTTCGTACACCGTGCGGGCCTCCACACTCATGCGGCCGTCGGCGAACTGCTGGCGGTAGTCGTCCAGCTCGCCGTAGTTCTCGGAAAGCGCATAAAAGGCCGGCAACAGGTCCAGCGCGACAAACATCGGCTTGCCGCGCAGCAGCTTGCCATACCAGACGGCTTTGCGCGCCGGCAGGCTGTCTTTCCAGTTCCAGCTCAGGCCCAGTGCGTGGTCGTGATGGTGTTTGGGGATGGCGCGGGGCTTGCCATTGATCGCCTCCCAGAGGGTCGGCAGCTCCACGCCGGCGGCCGGGTAGAGAAAGCAGAACCCGACCTCGTCGACGAACTGGCGGGCCTGCTCCTCGGTGTGCAGCCGGAGATCGGGCTGCCGCCGGTAGCGCCGGTTGCGCCAGGCCAGCACCTCCGCCCAGGGCAGCACCCCGTGCGTGGCCGCCGCGCCAGAAAAGGGTCGAACAAACATACGCCTAATTGTACCGCAAAGCCCGCGCCAGTGCCAGCCCGGGGAAGGCAGATCCAGCCAATCGTGCCGGCTTGTACCCTACTGGCCTGGATGCTATAATCGAGCCACCAACCGCCAATTGCCGAGGAGTGTGCGCCGACCAAAGAGGAGCAAGGACCAGCAAAAGAGAGGAGCAACGGCAATGGCGACCCGACTGCCTCTAGTTGTGATCCTATGCACGCTGCTGGCGGGTTTCGGCGGCCCGGCCGGGGCGACGGCGGGATTCGCCGGCCCCCAAGCGCCACAGATCGGCACGCCCGGCGATTGGCCGATGTACGGCCATGACCCGAGCCGCACGAACTATAACCCGGATGAGACCGTCCTGACCGCCGCGAACGTCGCCCAGCTGGCGCCCCGCTGGCAGGCCAACCTGGGCAGCAATGGCACACCGCCTTCCGGGGCGCCGAGTGTAGCCAATGGGCGCGTCTACGTCGGCAGTAGCGTCGCCAGCGGCCCGAACTTCTTCGCCTTTGACGCCGTGACCGGCGCCCCCGCCTGGTCGACCAGCGTCGGCTACAGCAACAGCGACTGCTTCAATGTCGGCATCGGCGCGACGGCGGCCATTTCGGGCAATGTCGTCGTCGCCGGCGGCGGCGATGCGGCCTACTATGGCCTGAACGCGACGACCGGGGCGCAGTTCTGGCGTGTACCCCTTAATGCCGGGGCCAGCGGCTTCGCCTGGGCCTCGCCCGTGCTGGCCGGCAGCCGCGCCTATATCGGCGTGTCGTCGCGCTGCGATAATCCCTCGGTGCGCGGCGAAGTGCGCGCCCTGGACCTGGCCGGTGGCGCGCAGCTGACCAACCAGTACTTTGTGCCGGCCGGCCAGGCGGGCGCGGGCATCTGGAACTCGCCGGCCCTCAGCCCGGACGGCAACACCCTGGTGGTGGCCACCGGCGAGGACTACAACGGCTACGACGGCCCCTATAACCGCGCGCTCGTCACCCTGGACGCGGGGAGCCTGGCCATCGGGCAGGCCAACAAACAGGGCGCCCCTGGCCAGGACCTGGATTTTGGGACCACGCCGGTCATTTTTCATGACAGCAGCCACCGCCTGCTGGCCGGGGCCAACCACAAAGACGGCAACTTCTACGCCTATAGCCTCGACACTGTGGCCGCCGGACCGCTCTGGAGCCGCGCCACCGGCACGGCCGTCGGCATGATGCCCGGCTACGATCCCAACTTCGGCGCCGGCGGCACCCTGTTCATCGCCAGCGATAGCGGGACGCTCTATGCCGTCGACCCGGCCACGGGCGCCGATCGCTGGCCGCCGGTGAGCGTCGGCAACATGGCCGGCAACCTGGCGCTGGCCAATGGCCTGGTCTTCGCCAACACCGGCGACAGTGTGCAGGTCCTCGACGAGACGACCGGCGCCGTGCTGACCAGCCTAGTTCCGGCCCAGGCCGGCGCCGCCTACTCGGGCGTCGTCGTGGCCCATGGCTTCGTCTACTGGCTCTCGGGCGCCTATCTGAACGCCTGGAGCCTGCCCGGGGCCGGGGCCACGCCGACCGCCAGCGGCTGCACCATCAATTTCACCGACGTGCGGCCGTTGGACTATTTCTACGAGCCGGTGCGCTATCTCTACTGCGGCGGGGTCCTCTCCGGCTACGCCGACGGGACCTTCCGGCCCGGCGCCACCACGACCCGGGGCCAGATGGTCAAAATCGTCGTCAACGCTTTCGCCGTCCCGGCCTATACGCCGCCGGCGCCTGATTTTGCCGATGTGCCGGCGAGCGACCCGTTCTACGCGCCGATCGAGGCCGCGGCGCACGCCGGCATCGTCAGCGGCTATGGCGACGGGACCTTCCGGCCCTCTGCCGACGTCACCCGCGGCCAGTTGGCCAAAATCACAGTCACGGCGGCCGGCTGGGCGCTGCAGAACCCGGCGACGGGGCGCTTCGCGGATGTGCTACCGGGCACGGCGTTCTATTCCTTCGTGGAAACGGCGGCCTGCCACGGCATCGTCAGCGGCTACGGCTGTGGCGGGCCGGGCGAGCCCTGCGATAGTGGCAATCGCCCCTATTTCCGGCCGGGGACGACCGCCACGCGCGGGCAAATCGCCAAGATCGTCTACCAAGCCCGGACCGGCACCCAGGTGTGCGGTCCGGTGCGCCCCCGCTAGCACTAGCGGGGGCGCGCCTACCGCATGGGCGCGTCAATGAATTCGCCAACAAAATCTTGTCCAGACACAAAAGTCGAGCTAAACTCGAGTTCTATGTGATCCCCCATTCCTTGAGTATTCGTGTAGCTGGTGATCGAAACTCTTCATCGCTTACTAGCAATCGCATTACTTCTACAGATTGATTGGTCGGGCCAAGATTTCTCAAAGCCCAGAAAGCGTTATGTCGAAGAACCACTCCTTCCTCAGAATCCAGCACTATCTTTCTAATGGCTTCAATGGCGCTGGTAGTATCCATATAGTGCTGAATTGCTATAGCAGCCCATTGGCGAACAAGATGATCATCAGACTTATTAAAAAAGATTTGTATGAGAGTTTGAGTTATTTTCAGACGATCAGAGTGTGTATAATCATGAGCTGGTAATAATTTTAAAATTTCTACACGTGCTAGGTCGTATTCCGTTATATCAGATATAACATCCAAGAAGAATGATAACACACGCGCATCTTCAATATCGTCTAATTTATAAATGATGGAAATTTTCGCCCCAGCCTCTTGGCCAGTAGAATCGATTCGCTGCGGTTTCTTAAATTCATCTATTACTGATCAGGACATAAATATCTAATAATTTCGGGCCGGTCTGTGGTATGCTTAGTGTATGAGCACCACCCATCCACACCACGCGAGTAGTTGGCCTGAGGGTCGGCGCCAGCGGGCCTGGGAACTGCATCAGCAAGGTTGGAAGCAGCAGCGGATCGCCGAGGCCTTGGGCGTCGCGCAGGGCGCGGTCAGCCAATGGCTGACCCGCGCGACGCAGCAGCCCGCCACCGCCCTGCGTTCCCAGCGGCGTCCCGGCCGCCCCCCGTTGCTCACGGCCGATCAACGCCACCAACTCGTCGCTCTGTTGACCTGTGGCGCGGAAGCCTTCGGCTTTCGCGGGGCTGTCTGGACCCGGCGGCGGGTCGCTCGCCTGATCCAGGACCAATTTGCCATCCGCTACACCCCGCGGCATGTGGGGCGCATCCTGGACCAACTCGGCTGGAGCCCCCAGCAGCCGATCCCGCGCGCCAGCCAACGTGATGCAGCGGCGATCGCCACATGGTATACCAAGCGCTGGCCCGCGATCAAAAAAAAGCCCGCCAGCAAGGGCCAACCATCGTCTGGGTAGATGAAGCCGGGTTCTACTTGTTGGCCGGGGTCGTGCGCACGTATGCGCCGCGGGGCCAGACCCCGATCCTCTATGTCCCGCTGACGCGGGATCATCTGGCGGTGATCAGTGGGATCACCGCGCAAGGGCCGTTGCTGCTGGCGGTGCAGGAGGTGGCGTTCACGGGCGGGGCGGTCGTGCGCTTGCTGCAACATGTGTTGGGGCAGATCGCCGGCCCGCTGGTGATCATCTGGGATGGGGCGCCGATCCACCGCGACAAAGCCGTCAAGGCGTTCTTGGGGGCGGGGGGTGCCGGCCGCCTGGAGTTGGAGCAACTGCCGGGGTATGCGCCGGACCTGAACCCCGACGAAGGGGTGTGGAACTACTTGAAGCACGTCGAGTTGCGCAACGTCAGCTGCCATGATCTAGAGGACCTCCGCCATGCTTTGTGGTTGGCGATAGCCCGGTTGCGGCACAAGCCCGCGGTGATCCGGGGCTTCATCAAGGAATGCGGATATTAGATATTTATGTCCCGGTCAGTAACTTCTTGATTTGATCCATCTTCCCCTCACTTTTCACAAATCAACACCGTGCTCTGGCTTCATGCACTGTTCTACCCACGTTTCTACGCTGGGATAGAAGGTAGTTGCGGGAAACGGGGGTGCTGTTCCCGTCTGGGTGGTGGGCCACGCCAGATGCACCACCGCCAACGGTTGCTCCACCCGGGCCAGAGCAAAAAGCACGTCATCACAGCAGGGCCTTGCGCACCAGGCACGATTGGTACGCATCTGAAACTGCACAATTTCAGGCCCACGGACGGCTGGGTAAGGCGTGCGCGCTGGTCTTAGCAGCGGCGACGGGGCGTGCATCCGTTCAGTTTCAGATGCGTATCTTCGCTGAGGGAGGCGCAAGGCCCTGCCTGGGTGCTTTCCGTGCGCTAGTTTGTGTAATCTTTAACTTGACGCGGATGGGGTTTACCCCTACTGTAGCAATTGAGCGTTCATACAGGTCCTCTCCTGTTGGTTTGTTCTACTCCACTTTAGAGGGACCCACATGGTCGCTCAATTACTAGCAATCATGGTTTATAGGGGGTATGTATGGAGAGTTTTTACCAACCCATCTATCTTCGTGCTCATTATTCCTTCTAAGGAAGAGAACTCCTGAAGAATTTCAAGGTTTCGTCGGACTATGCTCTTAACATAGCCTCCACTACTGTATGATCCGGCGGGTTTCCATTTGGACGGTATTGCCAGGACCATGGGTCGGGATTCGAGAACCTGATCATCCTCATTATAGACGAGGAGCAAGTTGATATAGTAAAGTGCGGGCCAAACCATCTCCCATGTAGTATTTACGATTGAGAAGGTGAACCGATCTACGTCATTTGGTCGAATAGACTGGGAAATGTTATGCGGAATTGTAGTACCTTCTCGTTCCTCGCCCAATTCAACATCATACTGTGCGCTTGATGGCGCTGGGCTAAAATTGATATGCCTAGGTTCTTCAAGACGTCCAATCTTCAATATCTTAAACCCGGCCCGCTTTAGAAAAACCACCTCGTTTCCGACATTCCTCAGTTTTATATCGAGAATACAACGCTCATCTGACTCATCTATTGAAATATCAACTAGACGCAATGGTGCTTGCTCACGAGTTTGTTGCGTGCCCCCAATTCTTCTATTCGGATCAGCACCTTGCCTGACCAGCAACGCGGGAATATCTTCCTCAGAAATTCCTTCAAGCATTATCGCAACCTTCGCCTGATCAAATGCCTCTTGTACAGTTCGATCAAATCCTAGTGCCCGATAAAACGATGATGCAAAAACTATCGCCGCCTCATCGCCAATGGCAGCCTTCATTCCAATCACAAAGTCAATCATCTCGTTGATAGCTCGGCCCTGAATCTCAGAATAACAAGCATTTAGCACAACCAGTTCTATCTTATCCTTCAGTGTCCCAAATAGGGCTTTGAGAGCCTGTGGCGCAACAGGTTTTGGATTTCTGTTATTGTCAACGAGGATTATCTCGCCGAAAGAACTTCCATGTCCGGAAAAATGAACTATTGTTGGTTTATACTGATTGAGATACTGAAGAAGATCGTCCGGCCGAACCGCCCATTCAGAGATCACATTTAAAACGTCTCTCCCATCGGAGAGGCGTATTTTTTGTGTTATCGCACGTATTTCTTCATCAAGTGCTAACGCGGTGATTTCCTTTGAGATCGTCGGGTTTGCCGCTAGGAACAGTGTTGTAATCTTATTCAACTTTTCCTCCCAACAGTCATTAATGCGATGAGTATAGATGTAGACGACTATGCTCAAACGACTTCAGTTTAGCTCCCCTTCCTCAGCAGTTGCAACCCGCACTGGCTCGCTCTCGTAAATCGCCTCGGACGGTGCCTATAGCTGCTCTCTGCGCTCGGCCGGGCTAAACGTTTGCACCTGCGCGTTTTCCGGGTCGCTCAGACGCACCGCAAACACCGCCGAGCGCACTTTGCGCAGCACCTGACGCCAGCCAGCGCCCGGCCGCTTCCCGTCTTCCACTAGATTATTATATATCAGACGCACCCGCTGTGTCTCGGAGAAGCATAACCCCAGATCATGCCCTGAGAGATCGTGCCGGGTTGGCCGTCCATTTGCTGTTAAAGATAATAATACAGGATCTTACGCCTCTTGAGTAAATGAAATGCGACTGAAGATAGATAAATCCAGGCACACCGCCTGGCGCGAGCATGGGGCTACCCCTCTTGCTGCAGTTTATCAGGCATCGCTTGTGCCTGGACGAGTCTATCTTCTGATGCAACGCCCCGTGTGGGATGCGCAAAGTCCTGCACAGTCACTTCGTTGCGCCACCGCCGTCGCGGACACCCCATACAAGACATGGCCTGGGCCAACCTCGCGTTGGAGTTGGGCCTCTAAGCCGGTGGCTGTACTTGGTTCTGTGCGCTGCCACGGCGCTAGCCAGACGATCGCATCCCATTGCATGCCGCGTCCCTCTCCTCCGCTTCCCGCAGCACCACACGCGGCATACAGTACCCGCGTGCGGAGCAAATCGAAGTTGGCCCGTCCATAGTAGAGTAGGCCGCTAGCGAGTTGCACCAAAGAGCAGGAGAACCAATCTCATCGTGCCCTCCCCACCGCAGCGGGTGGCTGTTAGTGCGCTGGGGTGTCGCGGTGGAAGAACTCCACCAGCACGGGAACGAGCACTTCGGCAGCTACGCCGTGGCCCTGACCGGGAAAGCGCCGGTGCTGCGCGTTGGGGAGGATGGCGGTGAGCGCCAGGGCGGCGCTGTGCATCATCGCCGGGCTCTCTCCCCCGTCCATCACGAGGGTTGGTATCGTGACGGAGGCCCACTTGCCGCTGGGCAACGGCTTGCCCTTCACATAGTCTGCGCTGATGGTGGCGTCGTAGACCAGGGTAGGGGCCATCGCCTCGAACGCGTGCCACATGGGCGCGTTTTGCATGGAGGCCAACGTTTCGTCAGGAACACGCACCACCGTGGTCATCCAATACGTGACCGCCGCGCCGCGACGATCGGCCGCGACCAGCTCGGCGAGCCGGGTTACGTAATCTTCCGGCAGCGGGCGCGTACGATCGTCGACGATGAAGGGCGGTTCGTAGACCGCCAGCTTCGTAATCGCGGGGGCCAGCAGACGCGCAGCCTCCAGGGCCAGGATCGCGCCGGAGGAATGGCCAAAGACGTATGCCGTGCCGCCCGCCTCGGCGAGCAGGGCGGCGATGTCTTCGATCTCGCGCTCGATCGCATAGGGCGGCGTATCCCCGCTATCGCCGCGACCCCGCCGGTCGTAGGCGAACACGGTGAACTGCGGCGCCAGGCTGGCCGCCACGGATGCGGCATCGGCCCGGCGCGACAGGGCGCCGTTCACCAGAATGAGCGGGCGTCCTTCGCCCAGCCGGTCGAAGGCGATGGCGGTGCCGTCTTTCGAGGTTACGTGATGCATCGGAGTCTCCTTTGATTGGGGGCGCCACAATGGGCGGCCCTGGCTATTTCCCTCCTTCCTGTCAGCAAACAACAGGCCACGCGCATCCCGGGCGCCTACTCCGCGAGCGCCTCGGCCAGGGCGGTGTCCCAGGCCAGCGCCTGGCCGGCGGCGACCGCGGCCGCCCAGGCCGCGGGGTCGGCCGGCGGGGGGATCGCGGCCGCCAGCCGGGCGTAGAAGGACTCTTGCAAGGGGTTCAGTTGCAGGCCGGGCGCGGCGCGCCAGTGGGCGGCCGCGCCCGCCAGCCGGCCGGCCCGCGGGCCGGCCAACACGCCCGCCAGGCCCAGCCAGCAGAGGATCATCGTGCGGCGCCAGGTCACGTCGGTGCTGGCGGGAAACTGGGCCAGGCTCTGCCGCCAGCAGGTGGCCGCCGCCGCGGGATCACCCTGCGCCCCGGCGACGATCCCGAGGACACAGAAGGCCATAGCCCGCGCCCCCGGGTCGCCCCGGCCCTGCCAGCGGGCGATGCAGGTTTCGAGCCGGGCGCGCGCCGCCGCGTAGGCGCCCTCGGCACAGTCCAGCACCCCCAGATAAAAGCGCATGGTTTCCTGGTGCTGAAAATCGCCAAGCGTTTCGCTGATCGCCAGGGCTTCGTCAAAGTAGGCCCGGGTGGCCGCGCCGGCGTCAGGTGCCCACACCGCCCAGCCCAGGCTGAGCAGCGCCCACACCACCCAGCCCGGCTCCCCCAGATCTCGAAAGCCGGTCAGGCTTGCCTCCAGGTGCGCACACGCGGCGGCGCGCTGGCCCTGCTCCCAGGCGATGCGGCCCAGGTGCCAGCGGCACTCGGCGATAAAGTGGCCGCGGCCCATCTCGCGGTTGAGCGCCAGGGCTTCCGTAAAATAGGCCTGCCCCTGCGCATAGTCCCCCGTCAGGTAGGTGACGTCGCCCAGGTTATGCAGCGCCATGGCAGCACTCACCCGGTCGCCCAACTCCTGCCCCAGCGCCAGCAGCTCCTGAAAGAGGGCGCTCGCGCCCGCCAGGTCGCCCTGATCGCGAACCGCGCAGCCCAGGCCGTTCAGGGCCTGGGCGTAGCCGGGACGGTCGCCGAGGGCCTGGTAGCGGGCCACGCTCTCCTCCAGGCGGGCGCGCCATTGCCCGAAATCGCCCTGGTGGCCGCTCACCGTGCCCAGGCCGCGGAGGGCCGCGGCAATGCCGCGCGCGTCCCCGTGCGCCTGCGCCTGCGCCAGGCTCTCCTGCAATAGCAACTCAGCCCGCGTCAGGTCGCTGCGCCGGATATAGACCGTCGCGATCTCGGCGAGGATGGCCGTCAGCCCGCGTGCCGCCGGCGGCGTATCCAGGGCGCGGAAGCCGGCGGCGGCTTGTTCCAGGGCTTCCAACGCGGCGGCATACTTGCTTTGCCCCAACAACACGCGGCCCAGCTGGCCCTGCGCGTGGGCCAGCTGGAGAGGATCGCCCGCCTGGTCGGCCAGGTGGATCGCCGCCTCGGCGTGCGCGGTGGCTCGGGTCAGCTCGCCCAAGGGCTGGAGCACCGCGACGAGCTTCAGCAGGACGGCCGCCGGCGGGCCGGCCGGGGCATCCGGCGGATAGCGGGCCAGCAGACGCTCATAGTAGTCGCGGGCCGTGGCGTTGGCATAGGCGGCCGCCGCGGCGTCGCCGGCGCGCTCATAGTATTCGATCTGTTTGGCCTGGTTGGCACTCTGGCTGTAGTGATAGGCCAGCAGGTCGAGCAAGGGCTGCCCGGTCGACTCGATCCAGTGGGCTAAGCGTTCATGCAGCTGCGCCCGCAGACTATAGGGCAGGCTGGCATAAGCGACCTCCTGGGTCATGATGTGCTTGAACAGGTAGCTTAGCTCCGGATCGGGCGTGTCCAGGGGCGTGAGATCCAGGCGCGAGAGCACGTCCAGGTCGGCGCGCACCCGGGAGTCCTCGCCCAGCTCCGGATAGACCGCCCAGAGCCAGCGATAGGGGAACCAGCGCCCGATCACGCTGGCCACTTTCAGGGTCGTCTGTTGGGGCGCGGTCAAGGCGTCCATGCGGCTCAAGATCAGACTTTGCAGGCTGGCCGGCAGGGCCTGATCCGGCCAGGCCGCTGGGTCGTGCAGATCCAGTCCCTGGTCCTGCAAGTAATTGACGAGCTCTTCCAGGTAAAAGGGGTTCCCCTCGGCGCGCTCGGCCAGCCGGGCCATCAAGGCCGGCGGCACGGCGCGGGCCGCCGGGTCGGCGGGGGTCAGCTTGAGAGTGATCAGCTGCTCGGCCTCGGCGGGGGTAAAGGTGGTCAGCGGGATCGCGGTGTAATAGGGCAAGGAGCGCAACCGGTGCAGAGCCGCGTGGTCGCCGGGCGGGCGAAAGGCGAGCACGATCCCGACCGGCAAGCATTCCAGGGCGCGGCCCAGCCCTTCCAGCAGGTCCGCGGACAGCGGGTCAAGCCAATGGCAATCTTCCAGCACCAGGAGCAGGGGCCGGACCACCCCCGTATCCGGCGTGGGCGCCGCCGCCCACGCCCGCAGGCAATCCAGGAGCAGCGCTTCGAGCGATGCTTTCCGCAGGCCGGGATCGAAGCTGCTCGTCAAGGCATTATCGGCCAGCGGCAGGCCCAGGACCCGACCGAGCAGCGGCAGGCGGGGCACCAGGGCCGGATCGAGGGCGGCCAGCGCGCGTTCGAGGCGAGCCGCCTGGGCGGCGGGATCGGCCGCCGGGTCGAGGTCGAAAAAAGCCCGCCAGATCGGCGTCCAGGCCAGGTAAGGCGTGGCTGTGCCGGTCGCCTGGCCCTCGCCCTCGTAGCTCACGAACCCCGCGGCGTGCGCGCGGCGCCGGACTTCCGCCACCAGGCGCGATTTGCCGAGCCCGGCCTCGGCCGTGATGGCGGCGATCTGGCCGTGCCCGGCCGCGGCCGCCGCCAGGCACGCGTCGAGGGTC
>DATGEF010000374.1:0-13611 GCA_035310405.1 Chloroflexia bacterium
TGGGCAAGAAACGATTCGAGCGCACCAAGCCGCATATCAACGTGGGCACTATCGGCCATGTCGACCATGGCAAGACGACCCTCACCGCCGCCATCACCAAGGTGATGAGCTTGCAGGGCAAGGCCGACTTCGTCTCCTACGACCAGATCGATAACGCCCCCGAAGAGCGCGCCCGCGGCATCACCATCGCCATCCGCCACGTCGAGTACGAAACCGACAAGCGCCACTATGCGCATGTCGATTGCCCCGGCCATGCCGACTATATCAAGAACATGATCACCGGCGCCGCCCAGATGGATGGCGCTATCCTGGTCGTCTCGGCCCCCGATGGCCCCATGCCCCAGACCCGCGAGCATATCCTGCTCGCCCGCCAGGTCCAGGTCCCGGCCATCGTCGTCTTCCTCAACAAAGTCGACGTCATGGACGACCCGGAGCTGCTGGAGTTGGTCGAACTGGAGCTGCGCGAACTGCTCACCAAGAATGGCTTCCCGGGCGACGACATCCCGATCGTGCGCGGCTCGGGCCTGGCGGCGCTGAGCAGCACGAGCAAGGACCCCAACGCGCCCGAGTACGCCCCGATCCGCGCACTGATGGCCGCCGTGGACGACTACATCCCGACGCCGGAGCGGGCGACCGACAAGCCGTTCCTGATGCCGATCGAAGACGTGTTCGGGATCAAGGGGCGGGGCACGGTGACGACGGGGCGGGTGGACCGCGGCAAGATCAAGGTCGGGGAAACGGTGGAGATCGTGGGCATCCGCGACACACGGAGCACGGTGGTGACCGGGGTAGAAATGTTCATGAAGACGCTGGACGAGGGGCTGGCGGGGGACAACATCGGGACGCTGCTGCGGGGCATCGAGCGGACGGACGTGGAGCGGGGGCAGGTGCTGGCCAAGCCGGGGAGCATTAAGCCGCACACGAAGTTTTTGGCGGAAGTGTACGTGTTGAGCAAGGAAGAAGGGGGGCGGCACACGCCGTTCTTCTCGGGGTACCGGCCGCAGTTCTACATCCGCACGACGGACGTGACGGGAGACATCACGTTACAAGAAGGGGTGGAGATGGTGATGCCGGGGGACAACACACAGATGACGGTGGAGTTGATCGTGCCGGTGGCGATCGAGGAGGGGCTGCGCTTCGCGATCCGCGAGGGAGGCCGCACGGTGGGCGCCGGGGTCTGCACCAAGATTATTCAGTGACAGGAGTAGGCAAGACGTAAGGCGTAATGCAATACGCCTTACGCCTTACGCCTAACGCATCACGCATTACGTGTGAGGGAGATACAGCGCGTGGCGAAACAAAAGATCCGCATCCGCCTGAAGGCGTACGATCATAAAATCCTGGATCAATCCGCCCAGCAGATTGTCGAGACTGCCGAGCGGACCGGGGCGCTGGTGGCGGGCCCGGTGCCGTTGCCGACGAAGATCGAGAAGCACAGCGTCATCCGCGGCCCGTTTATCGACAAGAACTCGCAAGAGCAGTTCGAGATCCGCACGCATAAGCGGCTGATCGACGTCCTGGACCCGAACCAGAAGACGATCAGCGCGTTGATGCGGCTCAATTTGCCGGCCGGCGTCGATATCGAGATCAAGCTCTGATCGACGGCGGCCCCTGTGGCCGGAAGGCGGGTTATCCACCCACCCCTCTCGGCCCGCCAGTAGACGTTCAGCTTCCAGACTGAACAGAGGGTTTTGAGTCCATGATTAAGGGTATTCTTGGCCGCAAAATCGGCATGACCCAGATTTTTGAGGAGAGTGGCACCGCCGCGGGCGTGACTGTCGTCCAGGCCGGTCCCTGTACGGTGACTCAGGTGCGCACGCCGGAGAAAGATGGCTACCAGGCGGTGCAGATCGGCTTTGAAGAGCTGACTGGCCGGCAGGAGCGCAAAATGACCAATCCGGAGAAGGGCCACCTGCGCAAGAACAAGCTGCCGCTGTTGCGCCACCTGCGCGAAATGGAAGTCGGCGGCGACGACGCGGGGAGCCACCACGTCGGCGAGAAGGTCGACGTCACCATGTTCGCCGTCGGCGAAATAGTCGACGTGGTCGGGACATCGAAGGGCAAAGGCTTCGCCGGGGTGGTCAAGCGATATCATTTCGCCGGCGGGCCGAAGACTCATGGCCAGTCGGACCGGCACCGCCGGGCCGGGTCGATCGGCTCGGGGACCACGCCCGGGCGCGTCTTCAAAGGGCTGCGCATGGCCGGCCGGATGGGGAACGCGCGCGTGACCGTCCAGAATCTGCGGATCCTGCAGATCGATACGGAGCGCAATCTGATCGTGCTGCGGGGCGCTGTCCCGGGGCCGATCAACGGCCTGGTGACCGTCTGCAAGGCAGTCAAGGGGAAGAAGTAGTCCGCACCGCGGGGTCCTTCGGTCCCCACGGGCCACGGCCGGCACGTCGGAGCCTCAGGCTACGGGCCACGGTTTCCGACCGCTGCTTATCTAACTGGAGAAAAAGAGTGCAGGCAACTATCTATAATCTACAGGGCGAGCCCCTGGATACGGTGGAGCTCAACGATGCAATCTATGGCATCGAGCCCAACATCGGGGTCGTCCACCAGGCGGTGCTGCGCCAGCAGGCCAATGCCCGGCTGGGGACCCACAACACGCTGACGCGTGCCCATGTGAGCGGCGGCGGGCGCAAGCCCTGGCGGCAGAAGGGCACCGGCCGGGCCCGCCAGGGGTCGACCCGGTCGCCCCAGTGGCGCCATGGCGGGGTCGTCTTTGGCCCCCACCCCCGATCCTATGTGCAGGCCCTGCCGCGCAAGATGCGCCGCCTGGCGATGCGCTCGGTGCTCTCGGCCAAAGCGGCCGATGGCCAGATTTTGCTGCTCGATAGTTTTGAAGCGCTGGAACCCCGCACTAAGGCGATGGTCCATCTGCTGGCCACGCTCCAACTCACCGATCGCCGGGTGCTGATTATGACGCCCCAACGCTATGACAACTTAGAGTTGGCGGCCGGCAACCTGCCGGGTGTTACCATGATGCGTACCCACTTCTTGAGCCTGCAAGACATGCTCAAGACCGATATTCTGATCCTGGATCGGGGGAGCCTGGACGTCATCGAAAGTATTCTCGGCCAGACCGGTGGGCGCGCCTCCCGGCCGGTGACGGCGCCGGAATTACCGGCCGGGGCGGCCCCGCGGCGCCTGCGCTCCCCGCTGGAATCGGCGACTGCCGACCCGGCGCTGGTCGTCGCCCCCGCCGGCGCGCTCCCCGCCCCGGCGGATGAGGCGGATGAGGAGGAAGAAACGCATGGCTAATCAGATCGACAGCACCCTGTTCGACGTGATCCGCCGTCCGGTCATGACGGAGAAGAATACGCTGCTGATGGAGCAGGGCAAGTACACTTTCGAGGTGGCGCGCGACGCGACGAAGGCCCAGGTGAAACGCGCCGTCGAGCTGGCTTTCGCCAACGATAAAGTGAAAGTACGCGCCGTGAACATCATCAACGTCCACGCCAAGCGCCGTGTCTTCAGCCATAAGCGTAAGCGGATCACCGATTGGGGCCCCCGCTGGAAGAAGGCCATCGTCACGCTGGAAGCCGGCCAGCGCATTGAGATTTTTGAGGGGGTATAAGCATGGCGCTGAAAAAATACAAGCCAACCTCTCCGGCGCGGCGCCTGACGACGGTGGCGACCTTTGACGAAATCACGGCCACCCGGCCGGAGAAATCGCTGATCCAGATCCGCAAAAGCACAGCGGGCCGCAACAACCAGGGCCGTATTACCACGCGCCACCGCGGCGGCGGGCACAAGCGGTTTTACCGGATCATCGACTTCAAGCGCAACAAGCTGGGCGTGCCCGGCAAAGTCGCCACAATCGAGTATGATCCCAATCGCTCCGCGCGGATCGCGCTGATCCACTATGCGGACGGCGAAAAGCGCTATATCCTGGCCCCGCTCGGCCTCAAAGTCGGCGACAGCATTATGTCGGGCAGTGGTGCGGAAGTGCGCGTCGGCAATAGCTTGCCGATCCGCAATATCCCGCTCGGCACCCAGATCCACAACATCGAGATGCAAGTCGGGCGCGGCGGCCAGCTCGTGCGCAGCGCGGGCGAGTCCGCGCAGCTGATGGCCCGCGATGAGCATTATGCCCAGATCCGCATGCCCTCGGGCGAGGTGCGCCGCATCAACGTCGACTGCATGGCCACCGTCGGCCAGGTCGGCAATCTCGACCACGAAAATATCCGCCTGGGCAAGGCGGGCCGCACGCGCTGGCTGGGCTGGCGGCCGACGGTGCGCGGGTCCGTGATGAACCCGCGGGACCATCCCCACGGGGGGGGCGAAGGCCGCACGCCCCGCGGGGGCCAGCCGCAGACCAAGTGGGGCAAGCCCGCGCATGGTCGCACCCGCAACAATCCGCGGACTGACAACATGATCGTGCGTAAGCGGTACGCCAAGTAGCCGGTCGGGAGGAAGAATGAGCCGCTCTACGAAAAAAGGCCCGTTCGTCGAAGAACGCTTGCTGAATCGGATCAAGCAGATGAATAGCTCGGGCGCCAAGCGCGTGATCAAGACCTGGTCCCGCGATTCGACCGTCTTCCCGGAGATGGTCAGCCACACGATTGGCGTTCACGACGGCCGCCGCCATGTGCCGATCTACATCACGGAGAACATGGTGGGGCATAAACTCGGCGAATTTGCGCTGACGCGTTTCTTTAAGGGCCATATCAAGGGCTCCGAGCGCATGCACCGCGCCAAGTAAGGCCCGAGGGGGCCGAGTCCGGCGGACGCGACCCGGGCCCCTGGGTTCTTTGTGAGGAAAGGTTACACCAATGGAAGTACGCGCAACCGCGAAGTTCATACGCACGTCGCCGCGCAAGGTCCGCTTGGTGCTGGACGTGGTGCGCGGCAAGCCGGTGAAAGAGGCGCTCGCGATCCTGCGTTTCATGCCCCAGGGGGCGGCCCGCCAGGTGGCCGGCGTCGTGGCCTCGGCCGCCGCCAACGCGGAAAACAACTATCAAATGGCCCCGGATGACCTGGTGATCACCAGCATTTATGCCAACGAGGGACCCGTCTTCAAGCGCTATCGGGCCAAGGCGCGGGGCCAGGGCACCCGGATCCTGAAGCGGACCAGCCACGTTACCGTTGTGGTCGACGAAGTGGAGGGTATCTAGTTTGGGACGGAAAGTACATCCTGTCGGGTTCCGCCTCGGCATCATTAAGGATTGGCAGTCGCGCTGGTTCGCCGAGCGCAACTACACCGAATTGCTGCAAGAGGATATCAAGCTGCGCGCGCTGGTCGCCAAGCGGCTGGCCAACGCCAGCATTTCGCGCGTCGACCTGGAGCGCTCGGCCGCCAACCAGATCGAGATCACGCTCTCAACCGCCAAGCCGGGCATTGTCATCGGCAAGGGCGGCCAGGCGGTGGAAGTGCTGCGCAAAGAGTTCGAGACGATGACGGGCAAGAAGGTCAAGCTGAACATCAACGAGATCAAGCAGCCCGAGCTCGACGCCTATCTGGTGGCCGAGAGCATCGCCGATCAGATCACCCGCCGCGTGTCGTACAAGCGGGCGATGAAGCAAGCGATCCAGCGGGCCACCCGCCTGGGCGCCAAGGGCGTGCGTATCCGCCTCAGCGGCCGCCTGGGCGGCGCCGAGATGGCGCGCGTGGTCGGCGAGCGCGAGGGGCGCGTGCCCCTGCACACGATCCGCGCCGATATCGACTACGGCCAGGTTCACGCCCACACAACCTATGGGCGCGTCGGCGTGAAGGTCTGGATCTATCGCGGCGACGTGATCGGTATGCCGGGCACCAGCGAGCTGGGGCAGGGCGATTTCGGCCGCGGCCACGAAGGCGGCCCGCGCCCGCCGCGCCCGGATCGCCCCGGGTTTGATAGCGGCCCGCGCCCGCCCCGTCCGGCCGGGCCGCCGCCGCCGCAACAGCGGAGCCCGCGCCCGCCCGCCCGCCCGGCGGCCGAAGCGCCGGCAGCGCCGGCCACCACGCCGCCGGCCGGCCCCCCCGCCATCGCCGCTCCGGCGCCGCCGGCGGCAGCCGAACCCGCGGCCGTGTATGCCGCGGGCGAGACCACCACGGCGTCTGGAGCGCAGGCGCCTGATCCCGGCCTCGCCGCGCCGGCTCCGGCCCCTACCGAAACGGCCGGCACCGGTAGCGTGGCCGTTGCCAGCACCGAAACCTCCACCCCGGCGGCCGGCACTCCTAGTGCTGACGAGGCCGCGCCCGATGGAGAGGGGAGCTAATCTATGTTGATGCCCAAGCGTATGAAGCACCGCAAGGTGCATCGTGGCACGACCGGGGCGGGCAAAGCGCAACGGGGGAACAGCGTTGCTTTTGGCGAGTTCGGCCTCCAGGCTCTCGAAGCCGCCTGGATCGACAGTCGCCAGATCGAGGCCGCCCGCCGCACCATCACACACCATATCAAGCGCGGTGGCAAGGTCTGGATCCGCATCTTCCCGGATAAGTCGATGACGCAGCGGCCCGCGGAGACCCGCATGGGCTCCGGCAAAGGCGCCCCCGACCACTGGGTGGCCGTCGTCAAGCCGGGCCGCGTCCTGTTCGAGCTGGGGGGCGTGCGCGAGGACGTGGCGGCCGAGGCCATGCGCCTGGCCGGGCACAAGCTGCCCATCAAGACCCGCTTCGTGACCCGCATTACCGAAGGTGCGGTGACCCACGAGGAGGCCCCAGAGGAGACCAACGATGCCCAGGGGTGATTTGCAGAAAGAAGTCCTCCAGCCCGAGGCGATCCGCGACCTGACCGATCGGGAGATCCAGGCCCGGTTGGACAAATATCGCGAGGACCTCTTCCGCCACCGGCTGGATCTCAGCGCGCGGAAGTTGAAGCAACATCCGATCGTGCGGATCAAGCGCCGCAACATCGCGCGGCTGCTGACCGCGTTGCGCGAGCGGGAGATCGAGGCCCTGTATGCGGCGGAAATCGCCGAGCTGCAGGGGCCACCGCCCGCCGCCACGGAAGCCAGGAGCTAGGGAGAGTATGGATAACACCAATCCGCCGGGCAGCGCCGACCTGAGTACGACCGCGGCCGCGCCCGAAGCCGCAGCGGCTATGCCGCCCGCCCCGCGCGTGGGCGGTAGTGGCCAGGCCGCCGCCGAGACGGACCCCCACGTTTGGATACCGGAGCACGGCAAGTCGCGTATGCGCACCGGCCGGGTCGTCAGCAACAAAATGGAAAAAACGGTCGTGATCGCCGTAGACCGCCTGGTGCGCCACCGGCTCTACAAGAAGATCATGCGCCGCACGAATAAGTTCGTCGCCCATGACGAGCTGAACTGCAAACAGGGCGACATCGTCCGTATCCTGGAGACCCGCCCGATCAGCAAAACCAAGCGCTGGCGGGTGGTCGAGATCCTGACGCGGGCGCCCCAGGTCTAACAAGGCTAACAAGGCTAGGAGGAGACGAAACCGTGATCCAGCCGCAGACCCGACTCCGCGTCGCGGATAATACGGGAGCCAAAGAGATCATGTGCATCCGCGTCCTGGGCGGATCGAACCGCAAGTACGCCGGCGTCGGCGACATTATCGTCGCCGCCGTGAAGCAGGCCGCGCCCGGCGGGGCGGTGAAAAAAGGCGAAGTGGTGCGCGCGGTCGTGGTGCGCACGGCCAAGGAATATGGCCGCACGGACGGCTCGCATATCCGCTTCGACGATAACGCCGCCGTCATCTTGAAGCAAGGCGCGACCGACCCGCGTGGCACGCGTATCTTCGGCCCGGTGGCCCGTGAGCTGCGCGAACGCCAGTTCATGAAGATCGTGTCGCTGGCGCCCGAAGTTCTTTAACGCGCTAATCACGCTTGCTAATCAGTTCTCTAACCAATTCTCTAATCAAGGAAGCCAAGATGAAAGTACACAAGGGCGATCTGGTCCAGATCATTTCCGGCAAAGACTTCGACCGCCAGCATCCCAAGCGAGGCAAAGTGCGCGAGGTCCAAACGGACAAGAACAAGGTCATCGTCGAAGGCATCAATATCATGCGCAAGCACACGCGTGGGCAGCGCGGCGCGCGGCAGGCCGGGATCATCGAAGTCGAAGCGCCTATGGACGCCTCGAACGTGATGGTCGTCTGCCCGAAGTGCAGCAAAGCGATCCGCGTCGGCTATACATTCCTGGCCGACGGCAGCAAAGCCCGGGCCTGTCGCAACTGCAATGAGCTGTTGGACGACCCGGACAAGCGCTGGAGCCGTTAAGTGCGGACAAGCAACTCGTCCCGGCCGTTTCCAGTTGCTGCGCCCCTCTGGGCGCAGCCTACACGGGGCGAGAGCTAAGTCGCACCCCCTGGCCTGGTGCATCTATCGTGAGCCGGCGGAGGGTTTTCTCCGAACCGGTGGGAGGATCAAGTAGTGGCAGGATACGTGGCCCGTCAGCGCGAGAAATATTATAA
Source organism: Chloroflexia bacterium (assembly GCA_035310405.1). Classification (GTDB taxonomy): domain Bacteria; phylum Chloroflexota; class Chloroflexia; order QHBQ01; family JAICKM01; genus JAICKM01. The sequence goes on from DATGEF010000374.1 coordinate 8,361, forward strand.
AGAAGTCGTGCCCGCGCTGATGAAAGAGTTTAATTACACGAACCCGATGCAGGTGCCGCGCATCACCAAGATCGTGCTGAACATCGGCATGGGGGAGGCGATCGCCAATGCCAAGGCGCTGGATAACGCGGTGAACGACGTGACCGCCATCGTCGGCCAGAAGCCGATGATTACGCGGGCCAAGAAGTCGATCGCCGCCTTCAAGCTGCGCACGGGCATGCCGATCGGCGTCATGGTGACCCTGCGCAGTGAGCGCATGTGGGACATGATCGATCGCCTGTTCAATATCGCGCTGCCGCGGGTGCGGGACTTCAGCGGGGTGAGCAGTAAGTCGTTCGACGGTCACGGCAATTACACGCTGGGCTTGCGCGAGCAACTGATCTTCCCCGAGCTGGAGTACGATCGGATCGATAAAATTCGCGGCCTGGAGCTGGTCTTTGTCACCACCGCGAAAACGGATCAGGAAGCCCGCCGGCTGCTCGAGTTGATGGGCATGCCGTTCCGGCGCTCATAAGAAAGGACCCGGTCACCTGAATGGCGAAAACATCGCTGATTGTCAAGGCTAGCCGCCCCGCGAAGTACAAGGTCCGGGCCTATCACCGCTGTAAGGTCTGCGGCCGGCCCCGCGCCTATATGCGCAAGTTTGGCCTGTGCCGCATCTGCTTCCGCGAGATGGCCTTGCAGGGCAAGCTGCCCGGCGTCGTGAAGTCGAGCTGGTAAGAGGAGAAGAAGCAGTTCTATGAATATGACTGATCCCATCGCCGATATGCTGACCCGTATTCGCAACGGGGGCATGGCGCGGCACCAGAGCGTGCTGATCCCGTCCTCCAAGATGAAGCTGTCGATCGCCCGTATTCTGAAGGAAGAGGGCTATATTAAAGACTTCGATTTCCCGGGCGAAGAAGGAAATCGCAACTTCCGAGTCTGGCTGAAGTATGGGGCGGACAAAAAGCCGGTCGTCACCGGCCTCAAGCGGGTCAGCAAGCCGGGCCTGCGTGTCTATAGCAACCGCCAGGAGATCCCGGTGATCCTCGGCGGCCTGGGAGTCTGCATCTTGTCGACCTCCCAGGGCATCCTGTCCGGGCACGACGCCTGGCGCCGGCGACTGGGCGGCGAGGTGCTGTGCTACGTCTGGTAGCCCCGGACGCGGGCGGGGGGCTGCGGCCCGCTGTTCGCCAGACGCCGGCCGGTGTGGGGGGGAGAATCCTCTGCCTCCAGAACGCCAGGCCGGCGATCGCCGGCCCGCCCCGCGTATCTTAAGAGGAGACAACAATGTCACGTATTGGAAAATTGCCGATCCCGGTGCCGAAAGGCGTCGATATTCGGCTGGACGCAAATAATGAGGTCACGGTCAAGGGCCCGAAGGGCACGCTGACCCAGACCTTCCACCCCGATCTGCAGATCGCCCAGCAGGATGGGACGCTCCAGGTGCAGCGGACGAACGACGACGGCTTCCATCGCTCGCTGCACGGCCTGACGCGTAGCCTGCTCGCCAATATGGTCCAGGGTGTGACGACCGGCTACACGAAGACGCTGGAGATCAGCGGCGTCGGCTACCGCGTGGCCAAAGAAGGCAGCGATATCGTGCTGGCGCTCGGGTTTTCGCACCCGGTGCGGGTCAGCCCGCCGCCGGGGATCACCTTCACCATCGAGGGCAACACCCGCCTGCACGTCGCCGGGATTGATAAGCAACTGGTAGGCGAGGAGGCGGCCAAAATTCGCCGCATCCGCAAGCCGGAACCCTATAAGGGCAAGGGCATCGCCTATGCTGGGGAGCGCATCCGCCGCAAGGCCGGCAAGACCGGCAAGACCGGCAAGGGCAAGAAGTAGGAGCTTGTAAAACGATGAAGATTGTACCGCATACTCTTTCGTCGCGGGCCAAGCGCCACCGGCGCGTCCGCGCGACGGTCATCGGCACCCCGGCGCGCCCGCGGCTGAACGTCTTTCGCAGCCTCAACCATATTTACGCCCAGGTGATCGACGACTCGACCGGCCACACGATGGCGGCCGCCGGCACCCTGGACAAGGATCTGCGGGGCCAGGATGGCACCAAGACTGCCGATGCCAAGGCGGTCGGTAAGCTCGTGGCCGAGCGGGCGCTTCAGGCCGGCGTCAAGCAGGTCGTGTTCGATCGCGGTGGGTACCAGTACCATGGCCGGGTCAAAGCCCTCGCCGAAGCCGCTCGTGAAGCCGGTTTGGACTTCTAAAGGAGAGATGAATGCCCGCTCGAATTGATGCCACCCGGCTGGAGCTGGAAGAGCGCGTCGTCCAGGTGAACCGCGTATCCAAGGTGGTCAAGGGTGGCCGCCGCTTTAGCTTCAGCTCGGTCGTGGTGGTCGGCGATGGCCACGGCCTCGTGGGTGCCGGCACCGGCAAGGCCGGCGAAGTACCCGAGGCGATCCGCAAGGGCGCCGAAGATGCCAAGAAGCACCTGGTCCGCGTGCCGATGATCGGCACGACGATCCCCCATGAGATTACCGTCGACTTTGGCGCATCCCGCGTGCTGCTCAAGCCGGCCGCGCCCGGCACCGGCGTGATCGCCGGCGGCGGCGTGCGGGCGGTGCTCGAAGCGGCCGGCATCAAGGATGTGCTGACCAAATCGCTCGGCAACAACAACCCGGTCAATGTCTCGCGGGCGACGCTGCTGGCGCTGAGCCGCCTGCGCTCGTCCGAAGACGAGGCCGCCCGCCGGGGCTTTACGCCGGCGCAGATGCTCAAGCGGCAGATCATGCGCGCCGTGCGCCTGGCCCACGCTGCGGCCGGCCAGCCGGCGCCGGCGGCCAGTATGTCGGAAGGCCGCGGCGACCGCGGCGACCGGCGTGGCGGCCCCGGCGGGCGCGGCGATAGTCGCGGCGGCCCCGGCGGCGGACGCGGCGGCCCTGGCGGCGGACGCGGCGGCCCCGGCGGCGGACGCGGCGGCCCCGGCGGCGGACGCGGGGGGAGTCGTGGCGGCTTCGGCGGCCCGCGGGACGGCGGCGCCGGCCGCGGCCCCGCCCCGGACCGTGCGGCGGCCCCGGCAGAGCGGCCCGCCGCTCCCGCCCCGGCGCCGGAATCTAAGGAGGCTGGAAGCTAATGGCCGAACCACGGCAGAATGCGCGCACGGCCGGGGTGCGCGAGGGCAAGAGCCTGCGCATTACCTGGATCAAGAGCGCGATCGGGTATAATAAAGACCAGAAAGAGACGATCAAGTCGCTGGGCCTGCACCGCCTCCACCACACGGTAGAGGTCCCGGACAGCGCCTCCATCCGCGGCATGGTCTTTAAGGTCAAGCATCTGGTCACGGTCGAAGAAGTTTGAACTAGCGGTCAGCGGTCAGCGGTCAGCGGTCAGTATTCCTTATGCAGAATGCGGACTCCTGATCGCTGATGGCTGACGGCTGATTGCTCGTAAAGGATACTCCCATGAACCTCAGCGATCTCCGCTCCCCGGCGGGGGCCTTTACCAAGCGGAAGCGCGTCGGGCGCGGCCACGGCTCCGGCTCGGTGAAGACGGCCGGCCGTGGGCAGAAGGGCCAGAAAGCCCGGTCCGGGCACCACTTCGCCGCGCGCCACTTTGAAGGTGGCCAGACGCCCATTCAGCAGCAGCTGCCCTATAAGCGGGGCTTTAAGAACCGCTTCCGGGTGACTTACACCATCGTCAGCCTGGAGCGCCTGGCGGCGCTCGACACCGAGGCTGAGCTGACCCCGGAGCTGCTGGTGAGCACGGGTGTGATCCGTGACGTCAAGAAGCCGATCAAAATCCTCGGCGGGGGGGAAGTGACGCGCGCCCTCAAGGTGCAGGCGCATCGCTTTACCGCCAGCGCCAAAGCCGCGATCGAAGCGGCCGGGGGCCAGGCGACCGTGATCGGCATGGCCCCCGCCGCGCCCGCCAGCATTGAGGAAGCGAGCCACTAATGTTAGAGGCCACCGTCAACGCTTTTAAGATCCATGATCTGCGGCGGAAAATCCTGTTCACCCTGGCGATGTTGCTGATCTATCGCTTCATCGCCCATGTGCCGGTGCCTGGCGTCAACCTGACGGCCCTGGCCGACCTGTTCAATCGCCAGGATGTCGGCCAGATCCTGGGCGTGCTGAATATCTTCTCCGGCGGCACGTTGCAGAACTTCAGCGTGGCGGCGATGGGGGTCTATCCGTATATCACCGCGTCGATCATCATGCAGCTGCTGGTCGGGATCGTGCCGCGCCTCACCGAGCTCTCCAAAGAAGGCGAGGCGGGACGCAACAAGATCAACCAGTACCAGCACTGGCTGACGGTGCCCCTCGCCGCCCTGCAGGGCTATGGGCAGTGTGTGCTGCTGAAGAGCACCGGCGTGCTGCCGGGCTTTGACCTCTTCAATCTGAGCACCCTGGTCTACTCCTTGTCGGTGCTGACCTCGCTCGTCGCCGGCACGATCTTCCTCCTCTGGATCGGCGAGCTGATCACCGAGAACGGCATCGGCAACGGCATCTCGATCATCATCTTCGGCGGGATCGTCTCCCGCCTACCGACCCTGGTCGGCCAGCTGGCGTTCAGCCAGGGCTCGACGGGCGAGTTTAACCTCTTCGGCATCTTGCTCTTCGTGGTCCTGGGCATCGCGACCGTGGTCGGCATCGTCCTCGTGCAGGAAGGCCAGCGCCGCATCCCGGTGCATTACTCGAAAAACGTCTTCCGCGGCAACCGGATGATGCGCCAGAGCGGCAGCAGCTTCATCCCACTGCGCGTCAATAGCGCCGGCATGATCCCGCTGATCTTTGCCGTCAGTATCATGATCTTTCCCGGCACCCTCGCCTCGTTTCTGACCGCCGCCAAGATCGACTGGGTGCGCAACCTGGCGAACGCCATGGTCGGCTTCTTCAGCCCGACCACCTGGCAGTACCAGTTGTTCTACTTTATCCTGGTCGTGGCCTTCACCTACTTCTACACCATGGTCGTGTTCGGCCAGCAGAATATCGCGGAGAACCTGCAGAAACAGGGCGGCAGCATCCCGGGCATCCGGCCGGGCCAACGTACGGAAAAATACCTGAACGAAGTGTTGAATCGCATCACCTTCCTGGGAGCGATCTTCCTGGGTGTGGTGGCGGTGCTGCCCTTCTTCGCCCAGATCATCACGGGTGTGTCGATCCAGGGGCTCACCAGCACGGCGCTGCTCATCGTGGTCGGCGTCGCCATCGATACCATGAAGCAACTGGAAGCCCAATTGCTGATGCGCCGCTACGAAGGCTTCATTAACAAGTAGCCCCCGGCCCGGGATGCGGTCCGCCTTCGGCTCGTT
>DATGEF010000375.1:0-2178 GCA_035310405.1 Chloroflexia bacterium
GGTCCGGCCAGGGCTGCCGGGATTGTCGGCGGGCTGGTCGGGGTCAGCGCTGTGGGGTCCGCGGCCGGGCGGAGCGGGGCCGGCAGCTGGGTAGGCGAGCGGGCACGACTCGCCGAGGTGCGGGCGGCGCTAGGGGGCAACAGGCGGGCGGGGGCGGGCGTAACGCTGGGGGCCAGACCACGGCCCGGCGTATTTTCGGCCGGCCCCGCGCTCCGCGCCAGATAGCCGAGGACCAGAGCCAGGATCAGCCCGCCAGCCAGTAAGAGCCGGCGCCCCCGCGCCCCCGGCCGGGGCGTCCTGTCCGGCGGGTGCGTGCGCTCCCCCATCACTTGCCCTCCTCGAGGCAGAGCAGCATCCGGTGTTTCTGCCGCTGGCGCCCGCCCCTGCGCTGATCATAGCACCGGGCATCGCGCGGGGCAATAGCCGGCGGGTTCCCCGACTGGGGGGAAAAGCGGGAAAGAAAGCGGAATAGGAGCGCACTAAAAAGCCGGCGTGGCTGGCGGTGAGCACCAGCGGGTGTAACTCCTTGACAGTCGCACGGATCAGCGTTATGCTAAGATCAGGTAATAGAGGATCACACGAACTCCCGCCAGGCTTTGTGCCTCTGGGGCGGGCGGCCCCGGTTCGCGGTCCCGGCCCCAGAAGCAGGATAGCCCCGTCCGTTCCGTAAGGAGACCGCCTCGGTGAGCAAGCCACTCTTCCTCGCGATCGTCATCGGGGCCGGCCTGGCCCTGCTGCTGGCCCGCTTCCTGGGGTGGGTGCCGGCCGTCCGCGCGACCGGCGGCGACCTGGACCCGACCTTTGGCGTGGCCGGCAAGGTGACGACCGCGTTCGTGGTGCGGACCAATGGCCGCGCCGCCGCCGTCGCCGCGCAAGCGGACGGCAAGCTCGTCGTCGCTGGGTCGTCCCAGCCCGCCGACCCGGCGGCGGCCGATTTTGTCGTGGCCCGCTGCAATCCGGACGGCAGCCCCGATCCGGCCTTCGGCGACGGTGGCCGCGTCGTCACCGACTTTGCGCAGGGCCCCAATCACGCGCAGGCCGTGGCCATCCAACCCGACGGGCGGATCGTGGTCGCCGGCGACGTCGCGCTGACGCAGAACGGGCAAAACACGGCCTTTGCCCTCGCGCGCTACCTGCCCGATGGGAGCCTGGATGCCACGTTTGGCAGCGGTGGGCGCGTGACCACCGATCTGGATACCGGCACCGACGCCGTCCAGGCCCTGGTCCTGCAGGCCGACGGCAAAATCGTGGCCGTCGGCTATACCGCTGTTTTCGGGAGCACGAACCGCGACTTCGCGCTCGCGCGCTACCTGCCGGACGGCAGCCTCGACGCGAGCTTCGGCACCGGCGGCCTGGTGACCACGACGTTCACCAGCCTCAGCGACGACCTCGCGTTGGCGGGGGGGATCCAGGCGGATGGCAAGCTCGTGGCCGCGGGCGTGACCGATATCTATAGCGGCGGGAGCCGCCATTACTATTTTGCGCTCGTGCGCTATACCCCCGCGGGGGCGCTCGATACCGGCTTCGGGAGCGGGGGCCAGGTCACCACCGACCTCCCCGGCTCCCAGCTGGGGCCCGGGGCGAGCGCCCTCGTCATCCAGGCCGACGGCTCGCTGGTGGCCGGCGGCACGAGCGACAATGGCTCCAACGCGAACTTTGCCCTGGCGCGCTATCGGCCCGATGGCAGTCTGGACAGCTCCTTTGGCACCGCGGGCTGGGTCACGACCGGGTTCAACGCAAATACCTCAGAGTCCGTGCAGGGGCTCGCGTTGCAGCCGGATGGCAAGATCGTGGCCGCCGGCGTCACGTACAGCCCGAGCACCCAGGGGGACTTCGCCCTCGCGCGCTACCTGCCCACGGGTAGTCTCGACAGCAGCTTTGGCAGCGGCGGGCAGGTCGTCACGGACTTCGCGGGCGGCGGGGATGGCGCGAACGCGACCCTGGTGGATGCGAGCGGCCGCATCGTGGTGGCCGGGGTGGCCTACCTGCCCGCGCCGGACGGTACGCTGTTGTGGCCGGCGGTGGCGCGCTACCTCCCCGGCGGGGCGCTGGATAGCGGGTTCGGCGGCAGCGGCAAGGTCACTATGGCCGCCGCGAGTGTCAGCAGTGGCCGGGCGTACGCGGTGACCCTGGCGCCGGACGGCCACATCGTCGCGGCGGGCACCAGCGTGACGGCGT
>DATGEF010000376.1:0-5461 GCA_035310405.1 Chloroflexia bacterium
CCGCCGGGCCGGCCGATATTGCCGAGCAGGAGCTGCAGCAGGGTCGCGCAGCCGATCATCTGCACGCCCACGGTGTGCTGGGTCCAGCCCATGGCGTAGCAGAAGGCGCTGGTCCGCTCGCGGCCCGAGTTGGCGCTAAGGGCCTCGGCGACGGCCAGGAAGTCGGCGACCGCGCAGCCACAGAGCTCGGCCACCATCTCGGGCGTGTAGCGCGCGAAATGGCGCTTGACGATCTGGAAGACGCAGAAGGGGTCCTGGAGCGTCGGGTCGGTCAGGGCATTGCGCGGGTTGGCGCCCCCATCCAGCAGGGGCCGGCCGGGGTCTTCGGGCCCGCGGTACTGCCAGGTCCGGGTATCATATTGCCGCTGCTCCGGGTCGTAGCCGGAGAAGAGCCCGTCGAGGTCTTCGGTGTCGCGGAACTCTGCGCTGATCAGCACGGGCGCGTTCGTGTAGGCGAGCACATACTCCTTGAAGTAACGCTCGTGCTGGATGACATAATTGATCAGCCCGCCCAGGAAGACGATGTCCGTCCCGGAGCGGATGCGCACAAAGGTGTCGGCCAGGGCGGAGGTGCGGCTGAAGCGCGGATCGACGTGGATCAGGCGCGCGCCGCGCTCGCGGGCCTGGATGGCGAAGCGGAAGGCGATCGGGTGATTCTCGGCCATGTTGGAGCCCATGATCACGATGCAATCGCTGTTCGCCAGGTCTTGCTCGAAGGTGGTCGCGCCGCCGCGGCCGAGGCGGGTGCCCAGACCGGGCACGGTGGAGCTGTGTCAGATGCGGGCCTGGTTTTCGATCCAGACGATCCCCAGGTTGCTGAACAGCTTTTTGATCAGGTAATTCTCCTCGTTGTCGAGGGTGGCCCCGCCGAGGTGGGCGATCGCGGGCGTGCGGTTGACGGTGTGGCCCGCGGCGTCCGTGGCCTCCCAGGTCGCGTCGCGGGTGGCTTTGACGAGTTGGGCGATGCGCTCCATGGCCCAGGCGAGCGGCTTCTCCTCCCAGTGGTCGCTATAGGGGGCGCGGTAGCGGACGGTGTGCAGCCGCTGGGGGTTCTCCACGAGCTGATAGGTCGCCGCGCCTTTGGGGCAGAGCGTGCCCTGGTTGATCGGGCTGGCGTCATTGCCCTCGATGCTCAGCACGGTGCCGGCGCGATGATAGACCCGCTGCGAGCAGCCGACGGCGCAGTAGGGGCAGACGCTGGTGGTGACCTGGGCGCCCTCCAGGCGGGGGCGCACCTGCTCGGTGCGGCGCGTGGTTGCCTGGTCCGGGACGACGCCCACATGCCGGGCGAGCTTGCCGAAGAGCGACCCCGGCCAGCCGGGGCTATTATTCTTGCAGGGCATGGTGCAGGACCCTTTCTCTGGCGCAGTGGGCGAGGCGCCTGGCGGGGCTCCTCAGCAGAAAGCATGCCGAGCCCCGCTTTAGCGGGAGCGGCGTGTCACTCCTCCTCAAAGGCGTACGTCTGGAAGCCTAACGTGCGGCAGTTCTCGGTCACGGTCCGCACCACCTGCGGGGGGGCGCCGTCCGGGAGCGTGGCGCGAATGTCCAGGGTGATTTCGACCTCCGCCCCGACCAGCGCGGCCAGGTGCTGGATCACTTCCTGGGCGATGGTGCCGACATCGCGGCTCAGGCGCGTGGCCGGCACACGCACCGTGCCGTAGAAGCGATGGGGGTCGCGAGCAGTGGGTACCGCCGGGGGCAGGGGCAGCGGCTCCTGCACGCCGCGCGCCGGGGCCGGCCATTCCTGCCCTGGTATCCCCGGCATGTAGGTCGCCGGGGGCGGGGGCGCCGCCGTGGCGTCGGCCGCCGGGGTAACAGCCGGGCGCGCGGCGGCGGCCTCGGCATCGAGTTGGCGGCGGGCAGCCGCGGGTTTGACCAGCAGACTATCGGTGAGGCTCGGACTGACCAACTCGCCGGTGCGCAGGCCGATGTACCGCCCCCGTTCGCTGTCCCAGCGCTCGGCGTAGGCGAAGGTTTCCCGCTCCCAGGCGGGCGACCGCACCCCATCCTGCACCGCGGCCAGCAACACGTCGGGCTGCTTGAGCCGGGGCAGGTAGAGGTATTGGGCGAAGTACTCCGCCAGATCGCGCAGGCTGATATGGTCGGTGCGCCACAACGGGACGCGGTCGAGTTCATGGCGCAGGCGCGTGCCCGCCAGGCGAGTGATCAGGAATTCCTCGTTCACCAGTTTCTTGGCGGCCCGTACCGCCAGCTCGTCGGACCCTTGCAGGCGATATTCGTTCCAGGCGATGGGGCCTTGCGGGTCCTCCTGCATCGGCACCAGCAGCCAGATGTAGGTTTCCGGGATGCGCGCCTTCACGCTGCTCTCCGCCTGCTCCCGCTTCGTCTTCGCCTGGTTGGCCTGGAAGGGGTCCAGGTTTAACGTCTCGCGCTCGGCCTGGATCGATTGCCAGGCCAGGAACTGGCGCACCGCCTGCTCCAGCTCGTCGAGGCGCGCCCGGTCGGGGGCCAGAAACACGACCGTGTTGCGATAGAGGCGCGGGCTGCTGCCGCGCGTGTTCAGGATCGTCTGCGCTTCGGCCAGCGCCGGGCCGCCGGAGGCCTTGGCCGTGTGGGTGTAGGCCGGGTCCAGCACGACCAGGCGCGCCTCGCGCTCGTCGGGGATGTCGGAGCCGGAGGGCGGGCAGATGTGGACCCGCGCGAAGTCGCCGCGGGTGGTGGCTTCGGGTTTCAGCCGCCGGCGGATCTCCTCGCTCACCGCATCGGCCGATTGCTGGGCGGCGCGGTCTTGTGCCAGGCGGCTGACGCTGGGTTGGGTCGAGTACCAGTAGCGGTGGCCGTCAATGTAGAGGTGGGTGGCCCCGTCGGTCAGCCGGCGCAGCGCATCGCCGAAGGTGGCCACGCTCTCGCCGGGTTGCACGCAGCCCAGCTTGACCTGCCGATCCTCCAGGCCCTTATTGGTCATGTGCAGCGTAGGGGCCGAGCCGAGGAAGAGGGTGCGCGCCACCCGCCGGGCCGCCGAGTAGCGCCCAAAGTTGGGATTCTCGCGGTCGATCTGCAGCGGCAGCGAGGCCGGGCCGTCCACATCCTTCTCGATCACCGGCGCCCAGGGATCTTCCAGATAGCGCGTCAGCTCAAACTGCACCGGTGAGGCATCGACCGGGATCGTCGCCGGCAGGATCAGCAGGCCGCCGTCCTGGCGCTCCCAGAGGGTGTGAATCACGGCCGCCATCAGGCGTAGCACGCCACGGGTGCGCTGGAAGCGTTCGAGCGTGGACCAGTCGTTGTAGAGCCGGTCGAAGAGTTCGGGGTGAATCGGATAGGCAGCAGCCATACGGCGCTCGTAGCTGCCTTCACCGACCCCGGACGGGAACTCGGAGGGCTGGGTGCGGTATTGGGCGGCGAAGGCGCGGACCACGGCGTCGCGGGCCGGGTAGAGGGGCGCGGGGATGTCCTGAAACAGGCGGCGGCGCACGATCTCGAAGCCCTCTTCGGCGCTGGCCGGGCGCCAGGCCGACTCGACGCGCCCGAAGGTGTTTTTGAGCCGGCTGAGGGCTTCGCGGCCGCCCTCGCCGCCGGTCTCGATATCGGAGGCCGGGATGCTGGCGACGACCAGGGTGCCGGGCACGGCTTTGGCCGCCTCGGTGAGCGACTGGGCGAAGCTCATGTTGGCCTCGAACGAGCCGCCGGGCAGGCTGCGCTTAGCGGCCTTGTCCTGATCGTCGGGGTGGACATAGAGCTGGCGGGCGTAGGCCACCCACTCGTCGATCAGCACCAGGCAGGGCGTGGCCAGGATGAACAGTTCGCGCAGGGCATCGGAGCCGGGGCTGACGCCGTAGCGGTCGGCATCGGCGACCAGGCCGTAGCCCTCCTCGCCAGCCAGCTGCCAGGCCAGCTCGCCCCAGAGGGTACGGATGGTCGGGCCGTCGGGCGCGATACGCGGCTGGGCGGGGGAGAGGGCCGTGCCGACCAGGACGGCGCGCCGGGCCGTGGGCGGCTGGGCGATGCCGGCGGCCTGCAACACCGGCTCCAGGCCGGGCAGCTCGCGGGCCGGGGTGCCGGAGAAGAGGTGATAGAGGGCCAGCATGGAGTGGGTTTTGCCGCCGCCGAAGTTGGTTTGCAGCTCGACTACCGGATCGCCGCCGGTGTTGGCGAGGCGCTGGAGCGCGCCGATGAGCAGGTGGCGCAGGCCCTCGGTCAGATAGGTGCGGCGGTAGAACTCGCGGGGATCGCGGTATTCGAGAGCGCCGTCGCCGCGATGCACCTGGCCGAGGTCGGCGGCGAACTCGGCCTGCTGGTAGCGGCCGGAGGCGACATCGGGGTGCGGGGTGATGACCTCGCGCCAGGGCTTGAGGCCGGCCAACGGCTGCCCTTCAACCGCGGCGCTGGCGCCCTTACGGACCTCGTTGCGCGCCTGCTCCTCGAAGCGGATACGCAGGATCTCCTGCTTGGCGCGCTCGACCTCGGTCGCCTCGGGGGCGGAGACGGCGGCCAGCAAGCGGTTGATACTGTCGAGGGCGCGGTAGGTATCGTCGGTGGAGAAGGCCTGCTGGTGGGCCCAGCGGTTGCGGACCTCGCGCAGCTCGCTGACCAGGCTGCGTTCGGCATGGCCCAGCGTGGTGCGGAAGACGCTATTCCACTGGTCCCACATGATCTGCAACAGCGCCTGGGTGTCCCAGCCCGCCTGCTCGCTGCTGCCCAGCGGGCCCCGGGCCAGGGCCAGGCTGGTGCGCGCGGCGTCGGCCGCCCGCTCGCCGTGGACGGTCTGCAGCTCGCGTAGGATGAAGGGCTTGAGGCCGGCGTTCAGCAGGTCCAGCGCCTTGCCGACGCGCTCGTGGTTGGTTTGGGCCATCTGCTGCTCCTTTATTCACCGCAAAGACGCGAAGAACGCGAAGAATTTTAGGGTTTTGATTCTTTGCGTTCTTTGCGTCTTTGCGGTGCTATCTTTCGTAGTTATGGACCAAGCGCTTGATCCCGTCCTTGAGGATGGGGACGTTGAAGTTGATCAACAGGCCGAGCGGGCAGCCGCTCAGGCGCAGGTAGGTCAGGAGTTGCGCCCCGTGGATCGGCAATAAGCCCTCGACCGCTTTGATCTCCACGATCAATTGATCGCCCACGACCAGATCGAGCCGGTAGCCGGCATCCAGCCGCACGCCTTTATAGACCACCGGCAGCGCCTGCTGGCGCACCACGGGCAGGCCCTGTTGCTCCAGTTCGTAGCACAGGCAGGTTTCATAGGCCGACTCCAGCAGCCCCGGCCCGAGCTGCCGATGCACCTCAATCGCCGCCCCGATCACCACCCGGCTATATAAATCCGGCATAGCAGCCTCTTTCTCACCGCTAAGACGCGAAGGACGCGAAGAATGCGAAATTAATAAATCTTTGCGCTCTTTCTTACCATTCGCGTAATCGGCAGGGGTAATCCCCAATTATGGTAGACTGGGGTATGAATACTCCTACCCTGAGCGTGACTACCGAACGGATTGACGACTTTGTGCTG
>DATGEF010000377.1:0-18206 GCA_035310405.1 Chloroflexia bacterium
CCGACCCCCGACCCCAGACCCCCGACCCCTCGTCCGGAGGCCTCCTATGCCGTATGATTTCCTGTACGAAGTGGACGAGGGCGTGGCGATGCTGACCTTGAACCGCCCCGCGGTGATGAATGCGCTGACGCTGGAGATCTATGCCCAGCTCCGCGACCTGTTCGCGGCCTTGCGCGACGACGACACCGTCCAGGCCCTCGTGCTGGCGGGGGCGGGCGAGAACTTCTGCTCGGGCGGGGATGTGCATCAGATTATTGGGGCGCTCCTGGATCAGGATATGAAGGCGCACCTGGAGTTTACGCGCATGACCGGGGCCGTGGTGCGCAATATGCGGCTCCTGGACAAGCCGATCATCGCCGCCCTGCAGGGGATGACCGCAGGGGCCGGCGCGGTCCTGGCGCTGGCGTCCGATCTGCGGATCGCGGCCGAGACGACGCGCTTTGCCTTCCTCTTCACCCGTGTGGGCCTGACCGGCGCCGATATGGGCGCCGGCTATTTGCTGCCCCGCGTCGTGGGGCTGGGCCGGGCGGCCGAGCTGCTCCTGCTCGGCGAGACGATCGACGCGCCGACGGCCGAACGCTATGGCCTGGTGAACCGCGTGCTGCCCCGGGCCGAGGTGCTGCCCCTCGCCCGCGACTGGGCGCGCCGGCTGGCCCAGGGCCCGACCCTGGCCCTCTCGATGACCAAACATATGCTCAACGGCGAGCTGAATATGGACCTCGTCACGGCCCTCGAAGCCGAGGCCCAGGCCCAGGCCCTGCTGATGATGGGGGCCGACCACCGCCGCTTCTACCAGGCGTTCCAAGCCAAGGAGAAGCCCCAGTTTCAAGGCAACTGAAGCGATTTTGGATTTTGGATTTTGGATTTTGGATTGGACGATGCGGGTGGCGGCTATTGGGTCTGTGGATTGTGAATTGAGGAGGGTTCGGGTTGAATGAGCAGGCGTTTCGGGATCGCACGAAGCGGTTGGGCCTTCGAGTCATCCGCCTGGTGGAGACTTTACCCAGCAACGGGGCGGCCGGGGTGATTGGTAAGCAACTGTTACGCTCTGGAACATCCGTGGGCGCCAATTATCGGGCGGCCTGCCGCGCGAAATCGCCCGCAGATATGCTGGCCAAGCTGGCCATCGTCGAAGAAGAAGCAGATGAATCCCTGTACTGGATGGAGCTCTTAATTGAGGCCGAATTAATCTCGTCGACACGGCTGACCGATTTGATGCAGGAGACGGATGAAATCACCGCTTTAATCGTTGCCTCCATAAAAACTCTCAGGCAACGCAACGGAACCGCCAAATCAAGCTAAAGTAAAATCCCGAGGGATCAGGGATCATAGCAATATGGGGAATCAGAATGCGTCAACCCGATCAATCCAAAATCCAAAATCCAAAATCCAAAATCGCAATCGCTCCGCCGGCCCTGGCGCCGCCGCGGGGGTTCAGTCATGGTATCCTGGTGCGGGGCAGGCGCCTCTTGTTCCTGGCCGGGCAGACGGGGGTGGATGGGCAGGGGCAGGTGGTGGCGCCAGGGGATCTGGTGGCGCAATATGAGCAGGTGTTGCGCAATCTCCAGGCGGTGGTCACGATGGCCGGCGGGACGATGCAAGATATCGTGCAGATCACGATCTTTGTGCAGGACCGGGACGATTACCACGCGCACCGCAAAGCGTTGGGCCGGGCGCACAAGGCGTTTTTCGGGGACTATTATCCCGCCGCGGCCTTATTCGAGATTTCGCGCTTCTATCAAGACGAGGTGCTGGTCGAAATCGACGGGATCGCGGTGCTGGCGGATCAGGGCGAGGCGGCGGATGCACTTTGAATTAACGGCTGCGCAACAAGAGATCCAGGCGCGGGCCCGCGCGTTTGCCGAGCAGGAGGTGGCGCCGATCGCGCGCCAGGCGGACGAGCGGGGGGAATTCCCGCAGCACCTGGTGCGGCGCCTGGGGGAGCTGGGCTTGCTGGCCGGGCCGATCGCGCCCGCGTATGGCGGCGGCGGCTGGGACTACCTGAGCTACGCCCTGCTGTGTGAGGAACTGGGCCGTGCCGACTCCGCGGTGCGCGGCTTCGTGACGGTCCACACCAGCCTGGTGGCCGGCTGCATCCAGGACTGGGGCACGGAGGAGCAGAAGCAGCACTACCTGCCCCGCCTGGCCACCGGGGAGTGGATCGGCTGCTATGCCTTGACCGAGCCCCAGGCCGGGTCGGATGTGGCCGGCCTGGAAGCGACGGCGCAGGAGGACGGGGACGACTACCTGCTGAATGGCGAGAAGATCTGGATCACGAACGGCACCAGCGCCCAGGTCGCGATCGTGTTCGCCAGCCGGGACCGGGCCGCGCGGCATCGCGGTATTTGCGCCTTCCTAGTCGATCCCCAGCGGCCGGGATGGCAGCGCCTGCCGATGCCGGGGCAGGCGCTCGGGCATCGCGCCGCCGAGCACGCGCACATCACCCTGGAGAACTGCCGGGTGCCCCGCAGCGCGCTGTTGGGCCCCCCCGGCGGCGGCTTTAAAGTCGCGATGTCGGCCCTGGACCGGGGCCGCCTGGGCGTCGCCGCGGGCGCGCTGGGGGTTGGGCAGGCCTGCCTCGACGCGGCTATTGCCTTTACGACCGGCCGGCGCCAATTTGGCCAGCGGCTGGCCGATTTCGAGATGGTCCAGGCGACGCTGGCCGATATCGCCGCCGACGTCGAGGCGGCCCGGCTCCTCGTCTACCGGGCCGCCTGGGTAAAAGACCAGGGCCGGCCGGCGACGAAAGCGACTTCGATCGCGAAGCTCTTCGCCGTCGAAGCCGCGCTGCGTGCGGCCGCGGAAGCCGTGCTCCTGCACGGCAATCGGGGCTACTCGAACGAATACCCGGTCGAGCGCTATTACCGCGACATCAAAGGGTTACAGATCTACGAAGGCACCAGCCATATCCAGCGCATCATTATCGCGCGCGAATTGGTCGGCCGCGGCTGATGCTGGCCCCGGCCCCTACCCCATGGAGGAAGCAACACCATGACCCAAAATCCCCAAGCCAACATCCCCGATCCCCCCGCGCCCCCGACCAACAATCCCCAATCCAACACCCCCGATCCCCGCGCGTCCACAACCACCAATCCAAAATCCAAAATCCCTGCCGAGGGGTTGGGGGTTGGGGGTCGGGGGGTAGGCGACGACGCCGCGGCTGGGGGCCGCCCGTCTCCAATCTCCAATCCAAAATCCAAAATCCAAAATCCAAAATCCGAGCCGTTTTGGAACCCGAAGAACGAGACCCTGGCGCGCGAGCAGCTGGGGGCCTTGCAGCTGATCAAGCTCCGCCGGCTGTGTGAATGGGCGTATGCGACCACGCCTTTCCACCGGCGCCGCTTCGCGGCCGCAGGCTTCCATCCCGATCAGCTCCAGCGCCGCGACGATATCCGCCGGATTCCCTTCATGACCCGCGAAGAGTGGATGGAGTCGCTGCTGGCCCAGCCCCTGTTCGGCGATCTGCTGGCGACTGATCCCCGGCACGCCATCCGCTACCACCTGACGTCCGGCACGACCGGGCGCACCCCGATCCGCGTGCTCGACAGCACGAAAGATTGGGACTGGATCAGCGAGATGTGGTGTTACGGCCTCTGGGGCTTCGGCGTGCGGCCAGACGACATCGTCTATTTTGCCTTCGGCTATGGGTCCTTTATCGGCTTCTGGGGCGCGCATTATGCCTGCGAGAAGATCGGGGCGCTCGTCATCCCCGGCGGCGCGAAGACGACGGAGGCCCGGATCAAGCAGATCGTCGAGCTGGGCGTCACTACCGTCTGCTCCACGCCGACCTATGCGCTGAACATGTGGCAGAAAGCGCGCGAAATGGGGATCGACCTGGCGCGCGAGGCGCAGGTCACCAAGCTGATCCTCTCCGGCGAGCCGGCCGGCTCCATCCCGGCGGCCAAGCGCCAGCTCGAAGAGGCCTGGGGGGCCAAAGCCGGCGACACCGCGGGCATGACCGAGGTCGGCACGATCATGATCTTCGAGTGTGCCCACCAGCCCGGCGGTACGCACATCATCGAGGACCACTATATTGAAGAAGTGATCGACCCGGCCACGGACGCACCGCTGGGCTACGGCGAGCTCGGCGAGCGCGTGGTGACCTCGTTTGGCCGCGGCTTCATCCCGGTCATCCGCTACCGGAGCAAAGACATGGTCCTGAAAGTCCCGGCGGCCACCTGCCCCTGCGGCCGGACCTGGGATATCTATGACGGCGGCATCCGCGGGCGCTGGGACGATATGAAGCTGATCCGCGGCACCAACGTCTACCCACGGGCCGTGGAGGCGATCATCCGCGAATACAGCGCCATCGACGAGTTTCAGATCTACATCTGGCGCAAGGACGATCTGCAAGATGAGATCACCTGTAGGGTCGAGATCAAGCCGGACCAGGACGCCGAGTGGGCCGGGCTCCAGCCGCGGATCGTTAAAGACCTGGCCAATGCGCACGAAGGCTTGCGCTTCAACGTCGAGCGGATGGCCTATGGCACGCTTCCGCGCTTCGAGCTGAAGGCCAAGCGCCTGGTCGACGCCCGGCCGGTCGCCCAGTACGAACGTTAGTCCTGAGTTGAAAGTCCTGAGTCGAAAGTACGGAGTGCGGAAACCCGCAGGGTTCCCCTTGTGGTTGCGGAGTATTATGCTCGTGTGCGTATCACGCAATACGTATTCCGCACTCCGCATTCCGCATTCCGCATTGCATAGAGGGGGGAGACGAGCATGGCTGAAACGATGACCGATCTGCTGGGGACGCCGCTCAGCGTGGCCGAGCAGGAGTTATTGGCGGCGTACCAGGCGCTCAAGGATTTGGCCGGGCGGCCGGATCTGCCGCCCTGTGCGGCGCGCAACGTGCGCAAGGCGCTGTCCGCGCTCTGGCAGGCGACGAACGACCTGGATCTGCAGTTCGAGCAGTTGTACGATCTGGGCGTATAACCCGCCCGCCGGGGCCGGCCTGCAACCGGCGCCGACTCTCGCTCGTTGGATAGACAAGAGCCAGTTGCGGCTCTGTCACGTTGGCGCATCCCGCCTGGGCGACGGCCTGTGTTATTGACATATCCCAGATAGGGTGATATATTTAACCAACACAGGGAAAGATACCGTCCCAGCCCACGACCGAGAAGGGGACATGCCATGCGATCCACGACGCGTAGAGACGCCAGGGCCTCCGCCACCCCCGCTACTGCGGGGCCCCCACGGGCGACGGTCGGGAAGCTGCTGGCCTGGTTCCTGATCCCCTCGCTCCTGGCCCTGGTCCTGGCCGGTCTGGGGTTGGCGCTGCTGGCGGGCGGGTCCAGCCCCCTTCCCGGTAGCACCGTGTCCGCCGTGATCGCGACCCCCGCACTGACTGCCTCTTCGACCCTGGGCGCCCAGGCGGTCGAGCTGCCGCCCAGCGCCACGCCCACCCTGGATCGCCAGGCGCTCACGCTGTTGACCCAGCTCCCCGCTACCATGCCCCCCGATCTAACCGCGAGCGCGGTGCCGGCGATCCCCACCGATCCCGCGGACGGGGGAGACACTAGCGCGTTGGCGCTGGCCACACTGCCTGCGGCCCCCCCCACGTTGCCGGCCACGGCGGAGGCGCCCCTCCCCGCCACCATACCGGCGCTCGCTCCCACCGCGACAGCGCTCCCCGGCCCGACGGAGATCGCCGCCCTCCCGCCCGATCCCGCGCCGGGCGCGGTCGACCCGATCACCGGCCTGCCGGCGGACCCCGCTAAGGTCGCCCGCGTGCCGATCGTCGTGATGATCGATAATCACCCGGATGCCGCCCCGCAAACCGGCTTGAACGCCGCGAGCATGGTGTTCGAGGCCCTGGCCGAGGGCGGGATCACCCGCTTCGAGACCTTCTTCCTGAGCGGGGACGCGCCCACGGTGGGACCCGTGCGCAGTGCTCGCCCCTATTTTGTGGAATGGGCCTATCCTTTCCAGCCCCTCTATGTCCATTGCGGGGGCTCCTGGGAAGCTATTGATCTGATCCGCGAAGCAAGCAGCATCCTAACCAATGTCGACTGCTTCGACGGCAATATGCCCTTCTGGCGCAGCAACGACCGCCTGATGCCGCATAACCTCTACTCCAGCACCACCCAGCTCTGGAAAATGGCGGACCGCCGCGGGCTCACCGCCCCCTCCGCCGAGCCGGGCTTCCTCCACACGGCCCCGCTGCCCCCCGACCAACGCCCCGACTCGGCGTCGCTCAGCTTCTATTTTTCCTTGCTCAGCCGGTCGGATATTACCTGGGTTTACGACCACGACACTAATCGCTACCTGCGCAAGCAATGGGGCGCCTGGCATCGCGACCTGGACACGGGGGAGATCATCAACGCCCGCAACGTGGTAGTTCTGTGGACCAATGTCTGGGAGCTGCCCGGCGACGAGAAAGGGCGCATGGGCACCGATACGGTCGGCCAGGGCACCGCCTTGATCCTGCACGACGGGCAGTTCGAGTGGGGCTACTGGGCGCGCAAAACCCCCTATACCCCGCTCGCCATCTACGACGGCAAGTGGCAGCCGATGCGCTTCGTCCCCGGCCGGATCTGGTTCGAGGTCCTCGGGATCGGCAAAAAGGTCCAGATCGGCCATTAATCGGATTTTGGATTTTGGATTTTGGATTTTGGATTAGCCGGGTGCAGCACGTTATCTACACGAGCCTTTGCTGTGTACCCCAACCCAAGGCTCATCAGCGCTCCCGCCAGGAATGCAACAAGAAACTCCCACATCCCTACAATCTGGCTGAGTAGGGCTAGAGTGGGGTGGATAATATCGAAGTAGACTAGCAGCAGAAAGCCAATAAAGGGGATGAGCAGGCTTGCTGTAACGAGCAACGCTAAGCCTGCTACGTCGGGCGCCTGGGCTCGACGGTTCTTTGAAAACTTCGTTTGGGGCTGACCGCACTGCAAACAAAAATTAGCCGTGTCCGGTAAGGCCTGTCCACACTTGGTGCAGAACACTGTCGTCCCCCTTTGATGCATAGATCTTGATTCATACGGTTGTCGGGTTTCCATATAGTACGTGCGAAGGCGGGAGCACTAGCTTGGCTATCGTTCAGACGAGCGGAATGACAGTGACGTAGCGCGCGAAGCGGGCGAAATCGCCGGGGTTCGCCGTGAGCAGTTGGCCGATATCGTTGACCCGCATGGTTGCCACGATGTTCGCATCATGCACCTGTTTACCACCGAACGGCACATGTTGCAGCAGCGCCAGCAGTTGTTCGGTTACAGCTGCCGTGTCGTTGGCGACGTAGAACTGGGACTCGAAGTAGCGGATACGGGCGATCAGAATCGGGACGGGGGGCGGGGCCGCAAAGGTCTGCGGCCGGGTCAAGGTGCGTAGATATTCGCGTAGCACCTGCCGGCTAATCCACAGCGGGCCGCCGGCCCGGGCCTGGCGCTGCAACGCGTCAACGGCGGCCTGGTGCAGCGCCGCCGTTGTGACATTCGCGTAGACGAGGACATTGGTGTCCACAAAGAGCGGATCAGCGGCTGTCGTCCTCATACAGATCCTCCCGCCGCAGGGACAGATTCGCGGGCCAGGGACCGACGTCGTCTACGGGGAAATCCAGGAGCAGATGCGGCCCGGCGGCCGTCGGGGGGGTCGCTTCTTCCAGTTCCTCGTCAAGCACTAACACCACATGGTGCTCCCCTGGCGGGATGCCGGGAGGCAGCCGCCCGGATAGTACTCCATCGGGGCTGACCGTAACGGTGGTGGTGATGGTCTTCATCGGCCGGTTCTCCTCGTTGTTGCGCCTCTTTCCAGTATACACCGTTTGGTGGCCCTTGGACAACAAGTAACTGGGGTCAGCACACGCTGTTGGGCCGCAAGACCGTCGAGCCGCCGTGCAGGCAGAGGGAGCGCACATCCCGGATATGGTTCTGGGGCGTGACCAGCACGACGCGGGGATTCCATTCCTCGGGCAGCGGGTCGGTGATCTGATCATAAGCCAGGATGCTCACTAGCTCGCCGGCCAGCACGAGCCGGGCCGCCGCGCCGTTGATCTGGATCTCCCCACTGCCGCGGGCGCCGGCCAGCACATAGGTTTCCAGGTGCTGGCCGTTGGTCGCGTCGACGATCTCGACCTGCTCAAAGGGACAGATGTGCGCCGCTTCGAGCAGGGCCGGATCGACGACCAGGCTGCCCTCGCAATACACATCGGACCGGGTGACCGTCACGTGCTGGATCTTACTGCGGAGCAGGGTACGGAAAATGGACATCAGACGACCCTCCTATGTTTCTGAGCAGCGAATACGATCGCTCGTCACCACTGGAGATGGATCTTGCCGCCATCGTCGACCAGCGTGGCGGTGACATGATCCCGCTTCCGCTGGCCGAGGTAGGTGGTATAACCCTGAAGAATCGAAATAACCCTAATAAGAAACATTGGCATAAAGCTGGCGGAAAGAAGTTTGAGCGAGTCGATCCTGCCCTTGACTTCCGCCACGTCGAACGAGCGTGGTGTCAACACCAACACGAAGAGGTTCACTGTCAAAATTAAGAGGATAAGGTACAGGATCTTCACGGTCCAGGGCGCAGTACGTATATTTTGGGTGATACGCATCCACAGCGAGCCTTTTATCTTTGCTTGCTCAATTCCCAGAACGAGGATCAGGTTACTGCAGATGCTGACTAAAAGAAGGAAGCCATTCAGGAGGGCGATCCACTCAAAAGCCCAGCCGTTTCCCAGCGGGTCGACCCGCCAAAGGGTGAGTAAGTGAATCCCCAGGTTGATTGTGAAACCGAGCACGGCGGCTACCAGGCCGAGGCGCATGAACCAGATCCGCGCCATACCCAATCCTCCTGCTTTAGCCTGTGTCGTGGTCATAGGCCAGTATACCCGCAGGCGCATAAGAGACGGATAAAGAAAAGCAGCCAGGGCATAAGCGAATCATAAGAGGGCGCGCCCGGCCCCTGGCCGGCTAGAGTGCGGATGCCCCGGACGCCACGGGCTCCGGGGGCGGGGGGGCGGGGCCGAGCTCGCCGTGCCAGAGCCGTTGCATCTCGGCGCAGCTGGCCAGAAGCGTTTCCAGTGTGCCCTGGGCCTCCACGCGGCCGTCTTTGAGCACGATAATCTGGTCGGCGCGGCGCAGGGCGGCGCGGCGATGGGAGACGACCAGGCAGGTGACAGCAGGCCGGGCAAATAACCGCTCCCAGAGCAGGCGCTCCGTGTCGACGTCGAGGGCGCTGGAGAGGTCGTCGACCACCAGGAGCGCGGGCTCGCGCACGAACATGCGCGCCGCGGCCGTGCGCTGCACCTGGCCGCCGGAGAGCTTGACGCCCCGCGGGCCCACCCGCGTCGCCAGGCCGGCTTCCAGCGCACCCAGGTCACTTTCGAGCACCGCGGCCGCGAGCGCCGCCGGCAGGTCGACTGCGGCTGCGGGCAGCCCCAACAGGATATTCTCCTGGAGCGTCGCGCTGAAGAGGCGGGGCACCTGCGGCGTATAGGCACTGCGCGGCGGCACGAAGAAGGTCGCCGGGTCCGCGACCAGGGCACCGTTCCAGCAGATCTCGCCGGCGTCGCGCGGTAAGAGGCCCAGCAGAGTGCGCAAGAGGGTGGTCTTCCCGGCCCCGATACGGCCGGTGACCACGGTGAATGAGCCGCGCGGGATCGTCAGGTCGATCTCGGCGATGCCGCGTGCCGCGCCCGGGTAGTGGTAGCCGAGCCCCTGGACGGTGAGGCACGCTAAGCGATCGGCCGGGGTGCGCGGCGGCGGGGGCGGTTCCGGATCGGGGCCGCGGCGGTAAATGGGATCGTGGGCGACCAGCGCCTCGGGGGCGGCCCCCTGGAGTAAGACGATCAGGCGCTCCAGCGATACTCCCATCTGGCGATACTGGGCCAGGAAATTGCCGAACATGCTGGTGACCTGGGTGAGCCAGCCCAGGTAGGAGACAAACAGGGCAAAATCTCCCACGGAGAAGGTGCCGCTGCGCATACTCTGGGCGGCCAGCAATAACAGCAGCCCCGTGCCCAGGCTCGCAGCGTTGGTCGAGATCGAGCCGATGATCTGCGTGAGCAGCAGATCGTTCAGCGTGGCTTTGCGCCGGGCTTCGTTCAGCGTGCCGAAATAGGCGACCACGCCGGCTTCGGCGTGTGCCGTCTTGACGGCCTGCACCGCGCCGAAGACCTCGCCCAGCAGGCCGGTGACCTCGCCGATCGACTCCTGGTTGGCCCGCCGATAGCGCTGGATGCGTTTGCTGGCCATGTTGACGAACAACAGCACCCCAACCAGCGGCACGAAGACCGTGAGCGTGATCCAGGGATTGATCTGGATCAAGATCACGAGCGCGATCGTCGTCACCACCGCCTGGCCGACCGGGTCCAGGATCCAGGTGAGGAAGCCGACGATATTGTTGACGTCGTCGCGCAAGCGGCTGATCGCCTCCCCCGGCGAGGCCGGCAAGGGCCGGGCCCCCGGCTGGTGCAGGATGCGGCCGAAGAGGTTCTGGCGCAACAGCGCGGCCGCCACCTGGTTGACCGTGATCTCGGTGGCGACGGCGGTCAGCAGGATGCCGAACCGGGCGACCGTCGCGCCGACCAGCAAGGCCAGCAAGCCCCAGAGGCTCCAGCCGGCGCCCGCGCCGCCCGCCAGGGTATCCAGGAACGGCCGCACGATCAGCCCCGGCACCAGGGGGAAGAGATAGAACATGCCGCTGGCCAGCAGGCCACTCAGCAGCCAGAGCGCCGGCCGGTAGCGGGCCAGGCGCCAGAGATACCACCAGTCCGATTTTCTCATACCAGGACCTCTTCCAGGCCGGTTTGCAGCAGGCGGGCGAAGCGTGAACCGGGGTCGGCGGCCAGGGCGGCCCGGGGGCCGTATTCGGCGATCCGGCCATCGTCCAGGATCAGGATGTGGTCGGCCCGCTCGACCGTGCCCAGCCGGTGGGCGATGATGATCCCGGTACGGCCCGTCAGCAGGCGGTCGACGGCGTGCTCTACCTGGGCTTCGGTGGCCGGGTCGAGCCGCGAGGATGCTTCGTCGAGGATGACCAGACCCGGGTCCTTCAGGAAGACCCGGGCAAAGGCTACCAACTGGGCCTGGCCGGCCGACAACCCACTACCGCCTGGCGCCAGCTTGGTGTCCAGCCCGTGGGGCAGCGCCTGATACCAGGGGCCTAGGCCCAGCTCCTCCAGCACCGCGACGATGCGGGCATCGGCTAGCGTGCGGTCGAAAAAGGCCAGGTTGTCGCGCACCGAGGCATGAAAGAGTTGGATCTCCTGGGTCACCATCCCGACCCGCGTCCGCAGATCGGCCAGGGTGCCGGCGCGGAGGTCGGCGCCGTGCAGGAGAATGGCCCCCTGCTGGGGGTCGTAGAGGCGAAACAGGAGCCGGGTCAGCGTGGTCTTGCCGCTGCCGGTGCGGCCCAGCACGCCCAGCACCCGGCCGGGCGCCAGGGTAAAGGAGAGGTCCTGGACGACAGGCTCGTCCGCCGTGTAGCCGAAGGTGACGCGCTCGAAAGCGACGGCCAGGGGGCCGGCCGGGAGGGCGTTGCCGGGGCCGTCGACGATGGCGCTGCGGGTGTCCAGCAGGTCCTGGATACGGGCCACACTCGCGCCGGCTTGCTGCAGATCCTGCATCTGGCGGGTGATCTGCTCGACCGGCCGCCGTAAGAGATCGGTGTAGCTGAAGATCAGGTAGACGGTGCCCAGGGTGATCGTCCCGGCGGTGAACAGGTAGCCGCCCACGCCGAGCGCGACCGCAGTGCCCAGGCTGAGCAGCACGATCGTGGTGCTGCCCGTCGCGGCGCCGATCACCCCGGCGGTACGCTGCCGGCGGATCAGGGTGTGCGATCGGGCGTACAGCCGGCGCAAGGCATAGGCCGTGGCGCCATTGGCCCGGATATCTTCCGTGCCGGCCAGCCATTCTTCTAAGAAGCCAAAGAGCTCGGCGCTGGCCTGGCGCGCGGCCGTCCAATGGGGCACACTTACATCGCGCAGGGCGTTCACGACCAGCAGCGCCAGGAGCGCGAACACCGTGCCCGCCAGCCCGACACGCCAGTCGATGCCGAAGAGCAGCACCAGCACGCCGATAAGCAGGAGGCCATTGCCCAGCAGATAGACCACGAAGCGGGAGAAGAAGTTGCCGAGGGTGGCGACGTCCCCATCCACGCGCTCGATCAGCTCCCCGGGCGTGCGCGCGTTGTGGAACCCCGGATCCAGCTGGAGCAGGTGGCGGGTCAGGTCGGCCCGCAGCTGGTTGGTGGCCGTCAGGCCGACATCCTGGGCCACATAAGTCTCGGCCACCGCGATCCCCTGCGTCGCCAGGGCGATGCCGAGAAAGAGCATGGCCATGCCGATCAACGTGTCCAGTGGGGCGCCGCTGCGCGCGGTGTCGATAAAGGCGCGCAGGATGAGCGGGTTGGCGAGCTCGACTCCCAGGCTGGCCAGGAGCAGGACGGCCAGCAGGCCGACGCGGCGCCGCTGCGGTTGGAGATAGCGGAGCAGGAGTCCACGATAGCGCTGGAGTGACATATCTCCTCAGTATAGGGGTAGCACAGAGCCGGCACATCTGCCGCCGGCCCGATCATCCCTCGGTCGTCAGATGTACCGGTGTGCTATAATACCTTGATTGCTAGACAGGCTGGCATTGCTCTGGACGTTTTTCGGACACCTCCTCTGGTACAGTGATCCTTGAAAGCGAGGATCATAATCTGTGCCTGACAAGACGCCGCGTCCAGCATAGGTGGGCAAATTGCCCACGGCCGGTATCAAAGGAGCGTATACCATGTCCAAGCTCGTAATCGAAAAACGTAAGCTCATGAAAACTCCCCGACGATTCCTGTACATATCGCCTATGGTGTTCTTGGCCTTCCTGCTGACCTGGGGGTCAGGGGCTGGTAACCGCCCCGATCCCGCACTCCCTGTTGCCGCGTCCGCAGCGGCTCCGGCCAGCGGCGGAGTCAGCTGCGGTGTGGCCGCGGCAGTCGCCAGCCCCAACGGCGGCTCGTCCAGTACAGGCTGCTTCGCCTCCAACGACAACCTCTGGGCGATCACCGCCAGCGCCCCCGGCGATCTCTGGGCCGTGGGATCATATTACGCGCCCATCAACCCGGAATGCGAGAGCTTTTACCAGACACTGACCCTCCATTGGGACGGCGCCAGTTGGACCCTGGTGGGCAGCCCCAATAACCCGACGCTGTTCACCGATAGCTTCCTGCTGGCGGCGGCGGCCGTGGGCGCCAGCGATGTGTGGGCGGTGGGCTATGCCGACGACCTTTACTACCACCACTTTCCCCTGGCCGAGCACTGGAACGGATCCGCATGGAGCCTCGTCAGCACACCGGACCCGGCGGGCGGCACCGGCTATACGCAGCTCAACGGCGTGGCCGCCGCCGCGAGTAATAATGTGTGGGCCGTCGGCGAAACCGGCAGTACCAGCAGTGCCAGCAGCCAGGCCCTGATGCTCCACTGGGATGGCGCCGCCTGGAGCCAGACGGCCAATATCGCGCCCGCCGGATCGAGCATCCTGGAGGCGGTGGCCCTGCGCACCGCGGCGGATGGCTGGGCCGTGGGCCAGGCCGGCGCCGATGTGTTGATCGAGCATTGGAACGGTAGCCAGTGGACCATCGTGCCGGCGACCACGACCGGGGGCGGCAGCCGGCTGCTGGGCGTGACCGCCCGCGCCGCGGACGACGCCTGGGCCGTGGGCTATAACGGCGCTAACCAGCCATTGGCGCTGCACTGGAACGGCAGCCAATGGGCCGTGGTCGCCGCGCCGGCCGTCACGGGCGGGGGGCGTTTCTCCCAGGTTGCGGCCCACGGGCTGAACGATGCCTGGGCCGCGGGCACCACGGGCCTGCTCCACTGGGACGGCAGCGCCTGGACCGTCACCGCCAACCCGCCGGCTGGTAACAACCTGACCGGCCTCGCCGTGTTGCCGGCCGATCTGTGGGCCGTAGGGCCGCGGGGGACCACGACCTATGTCGAGCACCTGGGCCTGGTGCCGTTCACCGACCTGACGGGCAACCCCTTCGCCACCTACATCCAGGATCTCTACTGCCGGGGCGTGGTGGACGGCTATGTCGACAACACCTTCCGCCCCTATGACAACGCGCTGCGCAGCACCCTGGCCCGCTGGGTGGTGAAGGCGCGGGGCTGGGCCATCGACACCACGGGCGGCCCGCATTTCAGCGATGTGCCGCCGAGCAGTCCCGACTACCCCTACATTGAGACGGCCTACAACCACGGCGTGATCTCGGGCTACGGCGACGGCACCTTCCAGCCGAACTGGACCGTCACGCGCGGCCAGATGAGCAAGATGATCGTCAACGCCCTGGGCTGGCCGATCGACACCACCGGCGCCCCGCACTTCCGCGACGTAACCCTCGGCAACGCCTTCTACGCGCAGGTGGAGACCATTTACAATCATGGCGCCGTGAGCGGCTACAACTGTGGCGCCACCTGCCTGGAGTTCCGCTGGGGCAACCCGCTCACCCGCGGCCAACTCGCCAAGGTCCTGGACAACGCCATCGGGCCCTGATCTTAGAGCGCGGCGGCGGCTTTACCGCCCGACGCGGCCCAGAGCGCCTGGCTGAGGTCCTGGGCCGTCCAGGGGTGGTGCGGGCAGTGCCCGGCCAGCCGGGCGGCCCGCTCACGCAGCAGGGCGGCATAGCGCTGGTAGTAGGCCGCCGTGAAGCTGACCGCGCCCAGCCCTGGTACCTGGCGGGCGACGAGTTCGTCGAAGAAGGGGTAGACCGCCGGGCGGTAGGCGGCGAGCACGGCCGAGGCGGTCGCCGGGCCCACCCCCGCCAGGCCGCTGAGGAGCGTCACCGGGCGGCGCAGGTCGGGGACCGCGGCGAATGCGGCGCGGCTGGCCTGCTCCACGGCGGCCGGCGCATTGCCGGCGACCAACAGCCGGTTGCGCTCCCGCCAGACGCCCCGCTTCATCTTCCAGGCGGTGACGCGCTCTAATTCGGCGGGGGTGAGGGCGGCCGGCTGGCGGGCGGCCAGCAGGGCCGGCAGCTCGGCGCGATACCAGGTGTCCAACTCGGCCAGGCCGTTCACCTGCTGCGCCTGGATCGTCGCCGTGTATTGCTCGGCGGCCTGGTGCCAGGCGGCGCAGTCGTCGTTATCCCAGAGACTCATAGCTGTTTCACTCCGGTAAAGCTTACGGTGTTGGGGTGGCGGCCACAGCGCAACTCGCATCCCCGGTGATCGAGAGGTAGACGATTTTCGCGATCTGCCCCCGCGTGGCCTGGGCACCCGGGCGGAAGTAGGGCCGATTCCCGCTGTCGCAGGGTTCGCCCACCCCACCGCAGGTGTAGCCCGAGATGATGCTGTGACAGTAGGCCGTCTCGACGAAGGGGTAGAACGCGGTCTGTGGCAGCACGTCGGCGAAGCTGCCGGCCGGCGGGTTGTCCAGTGCCCAGCCGGCGGCCACGACGGCGATCTTGCTTAGCTGACCGCGGGTGACGTTGGAGTAGGGGCGAAAGTAGGGCCGGTTCGCGCTGTCGCACGGCTCGCTCGGCCCCCCGCAAGTGTAACCGCTGACAATATTGTCGGCCGCCGCCGTTTCGATCACGGCGAAGAACGGGTTGGCGGGCGGCACGTCGGTAAAGGTGTAGTCGCCGGCGGCCGGCGTAACGATCGGCTTGGCGAAACTGAGCACGACGATCTTGACCATCTGCGCCCGCGTGGTATTGTTATACGGCCGGAAGCTGAAGGTCCCATCGCCGTTGCTGTAGCCGCTGATGACCCCATGACAGGCCAGATACTGCACAGGTATCGCGAAGTAATCGCCTGGATGAACGTCGCTAAAGAGGGCCAGGCAGGGCGTCGCGGTGACCGAAGGTGGCAACGTGGCCAGCGGCGTGGCGGTGGTAACCGTCGGCGTACGCGAGTTGGGCGGCAGGGTAGCTATTGCGGTATGGGTTGCACCGCTCGTGGGGGTGTTGGAAGGGGCCGCCGTTCCACTAGGGGGCAGTATCGGCGGCGTGCTCGTCGCGCTCAAGGCCGGCGTGAAGGTGGGTGTGAGCGTGGGCGGGGGGGTCGGAGTCCATGAGGGGATGGCGGTGATCGTGGGCGTCGGCGTAATCGTGGGCGTCGGGGTGATCGTGGGTGTTTGAGTGGGAGTCCACGAGGGGAGGGGGGTCACGGTAGGGGTCAAGGTTGGCGGCGTACCGGTCACGGTGGGCGTCGGGCTCGTGCAGGGATCGGCGTAGCGTTCGATCAGTGGGCGGGAAATCCCCCCGCCCGGCCCCACTCCCGCATACCCCACCGCCCACAGATCGCCGCCCGGCGCCGTCGTGATGGCGTAGAGACCCTGCTCCAGGCTCCCGGGGTTTGCGCTGGGCACCTGGCTCCAGGTCGTCCCATCCCAGTGCAGCACCAGGGTGCGGGCTTCGCTGTCATCCACGCCGCCCACCGCCCAGACATCATTGCTCGCCCGCGCGACGAGATTGGCGAGATAGCCGCCGATGTTGGAAAGCGGCGGCGTGGCCACCTGGGTCCAGGTCGTACCATTCCAGTGGGCCAGTCCGGCCTGATTCCCGACCTGATTCCCGGTCGCCCAGATGTCATTCGTAGCGGCCCCGGCCAAGGTATATAACGCTAATCCGTTCATTTCATAGCCTCCCCAGCTGGTGCCATTCCAGTGCCATAGCGCCGAGGCACCGTTGTCATTATCCCCTACCGCCCAGAGGTCCGACGCAGCGATCGCGGTCAGGCCGTAGAGTCCGCCGAATGCCGACTCGCTGGGGGGGATTTCGGTCCAGCTCGTGCCATCCCAGTGCAGGATCAGGATGTGGGTGGGCACGCCAGGAACCGTCGTTCCCCCCACCGCCCAGACATCGTTGGGCGCGACCGCGGCCACGGCGAAGAGCTGGGCGTAACTACTCGGGCTGGGGCTCGGGGCGCGGCTCCAGCCGAGTCCATCCCAATGCTCGATCAGCGTCTGCCGGCCCGTGTTGGTGGGCACATAACCGACTGCCCAGATATCGTTCGCCGCCGCGGCGCTGACTCCCCGCAGGACGCCCGGGCCCGGCGCGGGAACCACACTCCAGGTAGTGCCATCCCAGTGCTGGATCAACGGCTGGTACTGCAAGGTGCTATCGGCCGCGGTACCCACCGCCCAGATATTGTTCGCCGTGACCGTCGCGAGGGCATAGAGGACATTTTCGCTGCTCCCCGGGCTGGCGGCCACGATCGGGCGCCACGCCAGGCCACAGGCCGGCAGGCTCGTCGGGGTTGCCGTCGGCGTCCGGGCCACAGGAGTCGTCGTCGCCGGGCTCGCGGTCGGCGTGGGCGTCAGCGTCGGGCCGGCGGGAGTCGCGGTGGGGCCATGGCCGACGATGCGCTTAAGGAAGATCGTAGTTGCACCGTTATCCTCCACATAGTACAGGGCCCCATCTGGGCTGGTGGCGAGATCGTACCGGCAACTCACACCGGTCACCACGGCGACGCCGAGCACCTGGGTGCGGTCGGCACTCAGGTAGAAGTGGCGCAACTGCCGGTCATTGTAGCTGCACATGAAGAGCCCGTCTTGCCAGGCGGCGATGCGGCTGCTCCGATAGACCTCGATCCCGGTCGGGGCGATGGGCGGCGTGATGTGCCAGAGGGGCGGGATCGTGTTATAGGTCGGGTCCGGGTTCTCGTCGTCACAGGGATAGTTCTGGCGCCAGCCGTAATTATAGCCGCCGACGATGCGGTTGACCTCGTCGTCACAAGCAGGCCCATTCTCGCTGGCAAACAGGTTGGTGCTACGCGAATCGAAAGTGAAATCAAAGCTATTGCGCAGGCCAAAGGCGAACAGGGACGGTAACGCGCCGGTCTGGGTGAAAACCGGGTTATCGCCCGGGATGCTGCCGTCGGCGTTGATGCGGTGCATCTTGCCGTTTTTGACGGTCACATCTTGCGCGTTCGGCGGGATATAATTCCACGCCCCATTGTCGCCGATGGTGATGTACAGCTTGCCATCCGGGCCGAAATGGATGTTGCCCCCCACATGCTCCGGCGAGCCCTGGGGGGAGCTGAACAGCTCGACGGGATCGTGGCCGGCCCCATTGGTCTCGGTGAAGCGGATGACGCGGTTAACCGTGGAGGCAAAACAAGGGTATCCGGTGTTGGCCGTGTAGTAGACATAGATGTAATGGTTGGCACCGAAATCCGGATCAAGCTCAATGCCCAGCAAGCCACGCTCACCACAGAAAGAATCGACATTAAAGGTGATGACCGGCGTGGGCTGCAAGATATCGTTTACGACCAGGCGGACGGCGCCATGGAG
>DATGEF010000378.1:0-6890 GCA_035310405.1 Chloroflexia bacterium
GCCGTCCAGCAGCGGCCGGCCTCTTGGCGCAAGGCCGCGCAGTGCGCCCGTTGGGCCGCGTTGAGGTGCAAATGCACCACCTGGACGTGGAGATTGGTTTCGGCCTGACGATAGCCCATATCTGTATTTTATTATCGCATACAGATCTTGTCAAGACCCGCGTTTAGACGATTGGCCACCGGCGGGCGCTTCATCTACTGGGGCTCAAGCCCCGTAGTTTTCGCGCCGCGAGATCTATAAGATTCTCTAACACAACTCCAATACACCCCGCGGTCCGCAGCATTGACAATAGAATTATCAAGCTCGTATAATTTGGGGAAGCCCGGCGCCCGAGTGGCGAGGCGCCGTTCACGTCAGGACTTGAGGATCGACGATGGTGCAAGTGAAGGATTACTACAATACTTTAGGGGTCAAGCGCGAGGCGACCGACAAGGAAATCCGGTCGGCCTATCGCAAGCTGGCCCGGAAGTATCATCCGGACGTCAACCCGAACAACAAAGAGGCGGAGGCGAAATTCAAGGAGATCAACGAAGCCTATGAGGTTCTGAGCGACGCCGAGAAGCGCAAGAAGTATGATAAGTTCGGCGCCGAATGGGAGCAGTATGAGAAGATGGGGGGCGCCCCCGGCGACTTCGATTTCAGCCGCTATGGGGGCGTGCCCGGGGGACGCCAACGGGTCTATACCAGTCCCGGTGCGGGCAGCGCCGAGTTCAGCGATTTCTTCGAGTCGCTGTTCGGCGGCATGGGCGCCCGGGGCGGGATGCCCGGCGGCGCCGATCCGTTGGGCGGCATTGGCGGGTTTGGCCGGCAGGTCTCGCGGCGCGGCGAAGATGTCGAGCACCCGCTCGACGTCAGCCTGGAAGAGGCCTACACCGGCACGGCCCGCCGGCTCCAGATGCAAGTAGAAGAACCCTGCCCCACCTGTGGGGGCACCGGGGTGCAGAACAACCGCGCCTGCCCCACCTGCGGGGGGGGCGGCTATGTCGCGCGCCTGAAAACGCTGGAAGTCACGATCCCGCCGGGCGTGCATACGGGCTCGCGCGTGCGCGTGCGCGGCGAGGGCGGGGCCGGCGCGCCCGGGCAAGCCAAAGGCGATCTGTTGCTGATCGTCAACGTCTTGCCCCACCCGCGCTTTGAGCGCAAAGGCGACGATCTGGCCGTGACGGTGCCGGTCGCGCTCTATCCGATGGTGCTGGGGGGGGAAACCCGGGTGCCGACAATCAAAGGCACCACACTGGCGCTGAACATCCCCGCGGCCACGCAGAATGGCCGCGTCTTCCGCCTGAAAGGCCAGGGCATGCCGCAGCTGAGCAATCCGCAGCAGCATGGGGACCTGCTGGTGAAGGTCGAGGTCCAATTGCCCAAGCAGCTCAGCGCGGCCGAAAGACAACTGTTCGAGCAGTTAAACCGTATATATAATGAGCAGGAGGCCGCCGGATGAGCCCACACGGGCCGGAGGACGAGCCCCGCTATGTCATCAGCGTGGCCGCCCAACTGCTCCAGGTCCACCCGCAGACGTTACGCCTGTACGAACGGGAAGGCCTGATCGAGCCGAGTCGCAGCCGCGGGAGAATTCGTCTCTATTCCGACCGCGATATCGAGCGCATCCGCGTGATGCAGCGACTCACCAGCACGCTCGGCGTGAATCTGGCGGGCGCGGAGGTCGTTTTAAATATGCGGGAGCTGATCCTGGATCTGCACCGCGAGATCGCCGCCTTGCGGCAGGAACTAGACATCGATCTTTAGGGTATACCGGCCTCCGTGGGGGTATATCAGGGGAAGAAAAACGCATGCCCAGTAATGGTTTTACGGATCGGGCGCAAGAAGCGCTCCGCAACGCGCAGGAGATCGTGCAGCAGAAACGGCACAGCCAACTCGACGTCGAGCATATCTTGTTGGCCCTGCTCAAGCCGCGCGACGGCCTGATCTCCAAAATTATCGAGAAGCTGAACGGGGACCCGCGCCTCCTGGCGCGGCGGCTCGACGATCAGCTCAACAGCAGCCCCCGGCTCTACTCCAGCTATAGCGGCCTGGCGCAGATCCATATCAGTATGCGCGCCCAGCGCGTGGTCAGCGCCGCGGCCGAGGAAGCGGCCAAGCTCAACGACGAATTCATCGGCGTGGAGCACCTCTTTCTGGCCATCACGGCCGAGCGCGGCGGGACGGCCGCCCGGCTGCTGAGTGAAATCAACATCGATCAGCAGGGCGTCAATACCGCGCTGCAAGAAATCCGGGGCAACACCCGCATTACCGATGCCGGGGCCGACGGCCGCTATCAGGCGCTGGAACGCTATAGCCATGACCTGACCCGCATGGCCCGCGAAAACCAACTGGACCCGGTCATCGGCCGGACCCACGAGATCCGCCGCGTCATGCAGGTGCTCTGCCGGCGCACCAAGAATAACCCGGTGCTGATCGGCGAGCCCGGCGTCGGCAAGACGGCGATCGTCGAGGGCCTGGCCCAACAGATCGCCAGCGGGGACGTGCCGCAGCTCCTACGCAACAAGCGGGTGCTGGCCCTCGATATGGGCGCCCTGGTCGCGGGCAGCCGCTTCCGCGGCGAGTTCGAGGAGCGCCTGAAAGCCGTGATGGACGAGGTGAAGCAGGCCAGCAAAGAGGTGATCCTCTTTATCGACGAGCTGCATACCGTGGTCGGCGCGGGCGCGGCGGAAGGCGCGCTCGACGCGGCCAATATGCTCAAGCCCGCCCTGGCCCGCGGCGAACTGCAGTGCATCGGCGCGACCACCCTGGACGAATACCGCAAGCATATCGAGAAAGATGCGGCCCTGGAGCGCCGCTTCGCCACCGTGTTCGTGGATGAGCCCTCGCCGGAAGACGCCCTGGAGATCTTGCGCGGCCTGCGCCCGCGCTATGAGGAACACCATGGCCTCAAGATCACCGATCGGGCGATCGAATCGGCCGTCACCCTGTCGACCCGCTATATCCAGGACCGCTTCCTGCCGGACAAAGCGATCGACCTGATGGACGAGGCGGCATCCAAAGTCCGCCTGGATGTCTTCAGCCTACCGCCCGATCTGCGCGACCTCGAAGCGACGATGGCCGGCCTGGAAGAGCAAATGGAACAGGCGGGCCAGCGCCAGGACTATGCCGAGGCCGCCCGGCTGAAAGCCGAGCTGCTGATCCGCGAAGAGGAGTACACCAGTAAACGCGGGACCTTTTTCCATGATCATAACCTGGACGAGATCGTGGACGAGGAAGACGTGGCCGACGTCGTGGCCCGCTGGACCGGCATCCCGGTGAAACGGATGCTCGCCGACGAGATGCGCAAGCTCGTCGACATGGAAGACGCCCTGCACAAGCGCGTGATCGGCCAGCAGGCTGCGATCAGTGCGGTCTCGGATGCCATCCGCCGCGCGCGGTCCGGCCTGAAGGACCCCAAGCGCCCCATGGGCTCGTTTATCTTCGTCGGGCCGACAGGAGTCGGCAAGACGGAGCTGGCCAAAGCGCTCGCCGAGTTCATGTTCGACGACGAAAACGCCATTGTGCGGGTCGACATGAGCGAGTACGGGGAGCGCCACACGGTGGCCCGCCTGATCGGCTCGCCGCCAGGCTACGTGGGCTACGATGAGGGCGGCCAGCTCACCGAAGCCGTGCGCCGGCGCCCCTACCAGGTGGTCCTCTTTGACGAGATCGAAAAGGCCCACCCCGAGGTCTTCGGCGCGCTGCTCCAGGTGCTGGACGATGGCCGCCTGACCGACGGCCATGGCCGCACGGTCGACTTCCGCAATACGCTGATTATCCTGACCAGCAACGTGGGCACGCAGTTCATGCCGCAGTATGGCGGCCTGGGCTTCCGCACCCCGCGGTCGATGGCGGATACGCGCAACGAGGAGCTGGAGACCCGGCACCGCGTCGACAAGGCCATGAAAGAGGCTTTCCGGCCGGAGTTCCTGAACCGGATCGACGACGTCATCCTCTTCAGCACCCTCACCCTGGACGAGCTGCGGCAGATCGTCGACATCCAGGTGCGCGACCTGACCGCGCGCATGACGGCGCAGGGGCTGACCTTGGAGCTGAGCGACGACGCGCGCACCTGGCTCGCCGAGCGCGGTTATGACCGGACGTTCGGCGCCCGGCCGTTGAAGCGGCTGATCCAGCGGGAGCTGGAAACCCCGATCAGCAAGCAGTTGCTGCGCGGGGATCTGCAGGCCGGGCAGGGCGCCCTCATCCGGGTGAACGAAGACGGCAGCGGGCTGGCGGCCGAGGTGGTCGGCGAGCCGACCGTCATCCTCCCCGTCAGCCAGGAGGCGGACGCCCCGGTCGGGTAGGTTATATCCACCCGCGAGGTAAAGGCCGCTGGAGCAATCCAGCGGCCTTTTGGCGAATCCCGCCTGCGCGGGCTGGCGGGTCGCGGCGGCGGGCGACGGGCGGCCCTCACCCTGCCCTCTCCCGTGCGCGGGAGAGGGTTCTTGCGCCAGCGCGGGACGGGGCCGGTGGGCGGCCGGGATCGGGAGCCGGGCGGCTCCTAGCTGTGCTGCCGCAGACCTGGCTCGCCCGACGGCGCGTGAGTCAGGGTAGGGGTGGGTCTGCGACCCGCCCATGCCTATCAACCTCAGCGAGCGGCCCGATCCTGGGGCGGGACGCCTGGCGGCTAAAGCCGCGGCAACAACGGGCGAAGCCCGCCTTCGCGGGCTGCCGGTTATCACTACGGGGTGGTTGGGGCTGGTCGTTGCCCGTTGACTCTCGCTGCCCGGGCCACTTCGGTTGATCGGCATAGGGCGGGTCGCAGACCCGCCTGCTGACGGTGTCCATTGCCCCCCAGAAGCCCCAGCCACGGCCCGCGCCTGCCCCACCCAGTGGGTCTGAGACCCGCTCCTACCCAAGCCGAATCGCCCCTCGGCGGCGTAAACTCCCGTCTGTGGGAGCGGGCTCTGCCCTCGAAATACTCGCCTCACGACCAGGCGCGGGATCGGCGCCTACCCACGCAGCGCGAGCTTCGAGGGCAGAGACGCGCGCTAAAGCGCCTACTACGAACCTGGGCCCGGCGGTGCGCCGTGGGGGTTCGTAGTAGGCGCTTTAGCGCCCCCCGCGCCGCCCCGCTACATACTTTCCCCATGGCGTACCTCTTGTACTCTACAGGCCGCTGGAATAATCCAGCGGCCGGCGCCCGGGATCTTACACCTTCCGCGGGAGCCGGCATCCGTCGCCCGCCCGATGCGCGCCCCGCCCGCGTTCTCTATACTACAGAGGCAGCGCTGCGCCCGCAGCGGCACGGTAGGCAACCCCCCCAACCATACAGGAGGTGGATCAGCATGAGTCACGCCCAACGCGCGATCACCGGGGACGGGCCGCGGATTCTCGTGGTCGGCTCCTCGGGCTCCGGCAAGACGACCCTGGCCGGCCAGCTCGCCGCCCGGCTCGGCATCCCGCACGTCGAGCTCGACGCCCTCCACTGGGAGGCCGGCTGGATCGAGGCCCCCGACGCCCTCATGCGCGAGCGCGTGGCCGCTGCGCTGGCCGGCCCGGGCTGGGTGATCGACGGCAATTACAGCCAGGTGCGCGACCTGACCTGGGGCCAGGCCGACACCTTCGTCTGGCTGGACTATGGGCTGCCGCTGATCCTGGCGCGGCTCAGCCGGCGGACGTTCGGCCGCATCCTGACCCGCGCGGAGCTGTGGCACGGCAACCGCGAATCGTTGCGCAACGCGCTCTTCAGCCGCGACTCGCTCTTCCTTTGGACCCTGTCCACCTACCGCCGCCGCCGCCGCGACTACCCCGCCCTGCTCCGCCAGCCGGAGTACGCCCACCTCACCGTCCTCCGCTTTGCCACACCCCGCGCCACCGCCCGCTGGCTCGCCAGCCTCCCGGCCGCCGCCGCCGCCGACGCCCGGCCAGCCGATCTCACCATGCTTTGCACCAAGATGGATTAGCAGCAACTCGGACTGTGGGAGAGGGCGCTCTCCTCGCAATACTCGCCCCACGACCCGGCGCGGGATCGGTGCCCACCCGCGCGACACGGGCGTGGGGGGACGCCGGGCGGCTAAAGCCGCGGCTACAAAAGACGAAGCCCGCCTCCGCGGGCTCACGAACCAACACGTGATCATATTGACCGCCGCAGGCCTGCCTTGAAGCGCACAATCCGCGTGACGGGGAAAACGGTTCGCGAGGACAAATGGACCGGAAGACACCGCGTAGGGTGATCTTCCGGTCCGGTGGTCGGGAGAGCGGCTGTTTACCCTTGCAGATGGATCTGGATCACAACCTCTCCGTCGTGTTCGGGGAGCACCGCTGCGGTGCCGGTGCGCATTTCCCCACGTAACAGGACCCGCACCGTAGCCTCCGCAACCAGATTCTTCCACCACGGATAGAGCACCGTCAGCAGCAGGGTTTCGCCCTCCTGGGCATAACGTAGCGGGGTCGTAAACGTCTTCCCACTCTTGCGCCCGGTAAACGTGAGCAGGAGGAGCCGATCGCTGCGCAGGCTATGCCAGGGGGAACGCAAGATGGTCGTCACGATCGTGTTGGCCAGGATTCGGGCAGGCCGGGGCGGCCGAGGATGCGGGACCCTCGTCTGGGTGTCGTTCATTGGGTTACTCGTGTTCTCTGGCCCAAGCGGGCCTCTTCCCTGGCCAGGTCTCCACGCCCGGGGCGCTGGCCAGAGCCAAGTCCGTTGCAACGTGCCTGCGAACCCAACCTCCCCTCCTCAGAGATTGGCGGAGCCAGAGCACTGTGCGCCGGAGCGCACGACACACCCACTGGCCGGAGTATAGCGCCGGACCTGGAAAAGTGTCAACAATGCTCGTATAGTGCGCTTTATTAGCAGGAAACATAAGATCTGTCATTCTGAGCGCCGCGAAGAATCTGTTGGGGCGCGCACCCACAGTCCAACGAGGCGATCTGGGGACAGACCCGGGCGGCAGCGGTCGCTG
>DATGEF010000379.1:0-9330 GCA_035310405.1 Chloroflexia bacterium
CACCGGGCTCGGCCGCTGGAGCCTCGACGGCTTCGACCTGGTGGCCGGCCAGCCCTTCACCCTGACCGAGAACCTGGCGGGCGACCAGACGGCCCCGGCGATCAGCGGCAACATCGTCGTCTGGCAGAGCTACACCGGCGCGGCCGGCCAGGGCCCCACCGGGCTGGGCCGCTGGAGCGTCGACGGCGTCCATCTGGATACCCACACCGTCTTCACGCTCACCGACAGTGCGCCGGGCGACCAGACCGCGCCGGCGATCAGCGGCAACCTGGTGGTCTACCAGGATGAGCAGCTCGCGAGCGGGAGTCCCACCGGACTGGGCCGCTGGAGTGTGGAGGTCATCAACCTGGAGACCGGCAGCAGTCGCACCGTCTCCACCAGCAGCACCGACGCGCTGGCCCCGACGATCAGCAACGGGGTGATCGCCTGGCAGCAGACGGCGCTCGACGGCAGCCCGGACATCTATGCCACGGTCTGCACGCAGGACTTCATCGACGTGCCGCCGCTGGCCTACTTTGCCTCCGCCGTCGCCTACCTGGGCTGTGACCAGGTGCTGAGTGGCTATGCCGACCACACCTTCCGCCCGTACAACAACATGACGCGTGGCCAGCTGGCCAAGCTGCTGGTGGTCGCGCTCGGCTGGGCCGGCGACACCAGCGGCGGCCCGCACTTCCGCGATGTCGGGCTCGGGGACCCGTTCTATGTCTATATCGAGACGGGCTACCACCACGGTATCTTGAGCGGCTATGGCGACGGCACGTTCCAACCGAACAGCAACGTCACCCGCGGGCAGCTGGCCAAGCTGCTGGTCAGCGCCTTCGGCTGGAGCCTGACGACGGCGGGCGGGCCGCACTTCGTCGACGTGCCGCCCAGCAACCCGTTCTATGCCTTCGTGGAGACGGCCTACGCGCGCGGGGTGATCTCGGGCTACAACGACGGCACGTTCCGGCCGTACAACTCGGCCATCCGCGGCCAGGTCGCCAAGATCCTCTATAACGCGCTCGGCACTCCCTAAGATCGGCGGATGACCGCGTCCCACCCCGGGACGCGGTCTCCGCCTGGACGCGCCCGATTTGACAGCGGCCCGCGGATGGCTTATAATTCCCTCCTGGTGTCCCCCGCGGGACGCCCCTTTTATGCACGTTACCGGCAATCACGGTTGTCGATTTTGTCAGAAAGCGCGATCCCCAAACGTTGGGAAGAGTGGTAGAGGTCGGTGGCCCAACAAGCGGGCACCTCGCGTGGTTACGCGTCATTAGGAGATTTGGATAGGAGATTTGGAGAGGAGACTCCCGTTGCGTCTGACTCAAAACCTGCCAGCGATGGTCGCGATGATCATCGTGATTGCCCTGGTCACGGGCTTCATCAATTTCTGGCCGGATGCCAGCCTGAAACCCTTCCTCGACAAAAGCTTTCCGATCAGCGAGGGCCTGGATCTGCAGGGCGGGTCGCAGATCGTGCTCCAGGCGCGGCCGCAGCCGGGGATAGACGCCAGCGTGCAGCAGAGCAACCTGTCGGCCGCCCGCGACGTGATCGAGCAACGCGTCAGCGGCTCCGGCGTGAACGAGCCCCAGGTCCAGGTCCTGGGCAATAACCGCATCATCGTCGAGCTGCCGGGGGTCAAGAACCCCGACGATCTGATCAAGACGGTGCGCGAGACCGGCTACCTCGAATGGATCGACGCCGGCACGGATCAGATCCCGACCGGGCAATTGGTGACGACCGAGATCGGCGGCCCGACGCCCGACCAGATCCGCGCCTTCCAGGGCACCACCAGCACCACGCCCCTCACGGCCACCCAATCGGTCACCGCCACGACGCCCGTCAGTCCCACGGCCGGATTCACGACCTGGAGCAACGGCAAGGTCTACAAGGTGGTCGTCTCCGGCGCCGAGATCGACGGCACCAAGGTGACGGCCGACGTCAACTCGCAGAATGGGACGCCGGAGGTTCAGTTCACTCTCAAAGGCGACGGCCCGCGCAAGCTCCAGGACTTTACGCAGAACAACATCGGCAAGTATATGCCGATCGTGCTGGACAAGAAGGTGCTCGCCAGCCCGATTATCCAGGGCGTGATCCCCAACGGCATCGGCCAGATCGACCACATGACGTCCTTGTCGGAGGCCCAGAACCTGGCCATCGAGCTGCGCTATGGCGCGCTGCCCGTCGGGCTTGACGTCGTCTCCAACCGCACGATCGGCCCGACCCTGGGCGCGGAAGGGGTGCAGCGCAGCCTGGTCGCCGGCGCGGTCGGCCTCGGGCTGGTCATGCTCTTTATGCTGCTGTTCTACCGGCTGCCGGGCCTGCTCGCCGATGTCGCCCTGCTGCTCTTCGCCTCGATCACCTTCGCCCTCTTCCGCGCGCTGCCCGTGACTCTGACGCTGGCCGGCATCGCCGGCTTCATTCTCTCGATCGGCATGGCCGTCGACGCCAATGTGCTGATTTTCGCCCGCATCAAAGAAGAGTTACGTAGCGGCAAGACGCTGGCGGCGGCGGTGGAGGCCGGCTTCGAGCACGCCTGGCCGTCGATCCGCGACTCGAACATGACGACGATCATCATTACGATTATCCTGTACTGGTTCGGCAGCAACTTCGGGGCCAGCGTGATCAAAGGCTTCGCCTACACCCTGCTGATCTCGGTGCTTGTCTCGCTGTTCACCGCGGTGACGATCACGCGGACGTTCCTGCGGCTGGTGGTGCGCGCGCGGCTGGCCCAGAACCTCTGGTGGTTCGGCATCGACCAGCCCCAGCGCCCTGTCGCCCCGCCGACCGAGGGCGGCATCCAGCCGGTGGGCTGACCCGACCGGCGGGCCCCGCTCCGGCCGGGCCCGCCGCCGCTCATGCGATTTAACGACCCGCGGTGGCACGCCACCGGTCTGCTAGTACAGGAGCTCACGGTCTCATGTTAGACATTGTCGGCAAACGGTATATCTTCTTCCTGATCTCACTGCTGATCATCATCCCGGGGACTCTCTCCCTGCTCATCTTCGGGCTCAAGGTCGGCATCGACTTCACCGGCGGCACCTACTGGGAAGTCATCCCCAAGAGCACCAGCATCGGCACCAACACGGTCGCCCAGCTGCTCAAGACGAACGGGCACCCGGAAGCCGCCGTCCAGAACGCGCAGATCCCGGCGACCGGCCGCCCGCCCACCGATACCCTGGTCATGCGCCTGGCCAACATCAGCCCCGAGGAAAAAGACCGGCTGATCAAGCTGCTGGTCGACAACGGCATCGTGGCCGGCGGGGTGGAGACGACCACCGTGGCCAGCACCGCGCCGCTGACGGCCACCGCCACGCTGACGACCACGACCACGCCCCAGGCGGCCGGGACCACGACGACGACGATCACGCGCTTTGACTCCGACCGCGAGA
Source organism: Chloroflexia bacterium (assembly GCA_035310405.1). Lineage (GTDB taxonomy): Bacteria > Chloroflexota > Chloroflexia > QHBQ01 > JAICKM01 > JAICKM01. Next base: position 3,375 of record DATGEF010000379.1, read on the forward strand.
TCCAGTTCAATACCGTGGGCGGCACCGTCGGCAGCGAAGTGACGGCCCAGGCCATCGAGGCCGTCTTTTTCGCCTCGGTCGGGATCTTGATTTACCTCTATTACGCCTTCCGGCGGGTGCCCAATGCCGTGCGCTACGGTATGTGCGCGCTGATCGCCCTGCTGCACGACGTGCTTGTGGTCGTCGGCATCTTCTCGATCCTCGGCCAGCTGTTCAACGTCGAAGTGGACTCGCTGTTCATCACCGCGATGCTGACGGTGATCGGCTTCTCGGTGCATGACACGATCGTGGTCTTCGACCGCATCCGCGAGAACCTGCTCAAACGCCGCTTCGACACCTTCGACAAGGTGGTGAACTACAGCCTGGTGCAGACCCTGACCCGCTCGATCAACACCTCGCTGACGGTCATCTTCACGCTGTTCGCGCTCTTCCTGTTCGGCGGCGTGTCGATCCACACCTTCGTGCTGGCGCTGCTCGTCGGCATCATCTCCGGGACCTACTCCTCGATCTTCAACGCCAGCCTGCTGCTGGTCGTCTGGGAGCACCAGGAGTGGCGGACCTGGTTCGGCGGGGGCCGCCGCGCCGCCGAAGCCCGCACCCGCCCCGCCTAAGGGCGCGCGGCCCCCGCGCGGCCACCACGCACAGCCCGCCTCCGCGGGCTGTGCGTCATCCCGGGCCGGATCGCGCTGCCCCTCTCCTGGAGTCCCGGCCTTCCTCTCCCCCTCCCCGCCCCCTTGCCGCATTGCGCCGGCCGCACCGGATAGACCTGTTGAGGAGCTGGGCGGAAGGCTTTTAGAGATCTCCTCATGAAGCTGTATCCATACGACGGAGAGGATTGGTTGAGAGATGAACCAGACTACCTATCATGGCCATATGCGGGTGATTAGCGCGGGCGCCATATTTGCTGTATCAGCGGGAGGGCCGGCCACCTGAGCGGCTTGTCTTCCACCACAACAATGTATTTTATTAGCAGTAAGTATAAAATTTGTCATTCTGAGCGCAGCGAAGAATCCGTTGCCCAGCGGATCGGTCCGGGGCCGGTGGGCAGCAGGCCTGGCATCCCCCACCTATATATGGCCGCCCCGATCGCCCCGTTGGGCCGCAGGGGCGCACCTCAGCGGATTCTTCGCTGCGCTCAGAATGACAACTTCTTTAATATCTTTGCTAATATTTATTTCTGCACATGGTCGTGGCCTCAGGTGGTCGGACGCGATCGCTGAGCGGCGCAACGGGCACCGATAAATGTAAGGAGCACGATATGCGATTTCATTTCAGCGTCCGGCGCGGCGGCAAGACCACCCCCGGGAGCCCCGTCCCGGCGCGGGTTGTGGGAGGGAGTCCCTGATGCCCAATCTGGACGGGCAGCTGACCCTGCTGGACACCCGCGGCCTGGTGCAGCGCGCCGCGGCGGCGCACGATCTCGAATACCTCTTCCGGCACGCGCTGATCCAGGATGCGGCGTATGGCTCGCTCCTCCGGGCCGACCGGCGGCGCCTGCACGAGCAGGTCGCCGCGATCCTGGAAGATGGCGAGGCCGGCGGGCTGGACGAGGTCGCGCCCGTGCTGGCGCACCACTGCGCCGCGGCTGGCGACGCGGCGCGGGCGCGGGCCTACTACGAGCGCGCCGGCGCCCACGCGCTGGGGCGCTTCTCCAACCAGGAAGCGGCGGCGCATTATCGGGCCGCGCTTGACCTGGCCGCGCCGGCGGCGGACCAGGCCCGCCTGCTCGCCGGCCTCGGCCAGGCCCTGGTGAGCCAGAGCCAGTTTGCCGAGGGGATCGCCACCTGGCGGGCCGCCGTGGCGGCCTACCAGGCGGAGGCGGACGGCGAGGGGCTGGCCCGAGCCTACGCCGCCCTCGCCTTCGCGATTTTCGGCGCCGGCGACCCGCCGGGGGCCGTGGCCATCTGCACGGAGGCCCTGGCCGCCCTGGCCATCTACCCGGAGTCGCCCGGCCGGGCCGTCTTGCTCAACGAGACGGCCCGGGCCTATCTGTTCACCGGCCACCCCGCCGAGGCCCAGCAGACCGCCCGCCAGGCCCAGGCCCTGGCCGCGCAGTATGGCGATCACCCCACCCAGATCGCCGCCCTGATCACCATCGGCGCCACGCAGGCCCGCACCCCGGCGGCGGCCCGCGCGACCCTGGAGCAAGCCGTGGCCCTGGCGGACGGCGCCGATCTGCCGGCGCTGGCCCGCCTGGCGCATCATCACCTGGGCGTGCGCTTCGTCGAGCTCGGCGCGATTCGCACGGCGCGCGTCCACTTCCAGCGGGCCGCCACCCTCGCCGGGCAGACCGGCTATGCGGCGCTGGAACTGTTTGCCGGGGTCATGGCCTGCTATTGCACGATCTGGCTGGGGGAATGGGCGACCGCGGCCGCCGACCTGCCGCGGCTGCAGCACCTCGCCGCGTCGATCGATTCCCCGACGACGGGCGTGCGCTTCCTGCGCCTGGCCGCCGCCGCGCTACGGCGCTACCAAGGCCCTGATGGGGCGGCCCTCCCCGACCTGGAGGCGGTCATGGCCGAGGCGTGGAGCACCGGCGACTTGCTCTTCCAGATTGCGAGCGCCTGGGAGGTCAGTGCGCTGCTGCTGGAGCAGCGCGCCTGGGATCGCGCGCAGACCCTGCTGGAGGCCGTGATCCCGATGAGCGACCGGGATGTGCTGTTCGGGCGGGCCTGGCCGCGCTACCGCTTGAGCCGGGTGGCGGCGGGCACCGGCGACCTGGCGACGGCCCACCGGCTGGCGGCGGAAGCTGACACGCTGGCCGGGGCGGCGCCGCTGCTGCCCGACCAGGTGGAGGCGGCCAGGGCGGCGGCGGACTTGGCCGGCGCCGAGGGGCGCTGGCCGGCGGCCCAGCAGGCGTATGCGGCGGCGGGCGCGGCGCTGGCCCAGATGGGCAAGCACTGGGAGCGCGCCCGCACCCTGCAGGCTGCGGCCGCGGCCGCCCAGGCGGCGAGCACCCCCGCGTGGCCGTAACGCCCCGCCCCTCAGGGCCGGGGATGGGCGGCGAAGAACGCCAGCAGCAGGCGGCTGGCCGCGATCTCCTGCGTCGGCGGCGGGCCGCCCGGCCAGGCCACCCCACCCGGCCAGGCATGCCCGCCGTCCTGGACGGTGTAGAGCTCGACCGCGGTCGCTCCCGTGCAGCCGGTGTAGGTGTCGTGGACGATGTGCCCCTGGGTGGCGGTCTGCGGCCGCGCCGCGCAGCCATCCGCCTGCGCCCAGAAGGCCATCGCGTAGGCCACGGAGCGGTCGACGGCGGGCGAGAGGGCCGCGCTGCCGTGGCCACCGGCGTAGGGGACGTGATCGTCGGCGGTGCCGTGGAAGGCGATCACGGCCACGGGCTGCGCGGGCCGGCAGCGCAGCCCGTCTTGCGCCCCGGCGACCGGCGCGATCGCGGCGATCTGATCGGCCAATTCGCAGCCCAGCCGGTAGGCCATCATCCCGCCGTTGGACATCCCGGTGGCGTAGACCCGCCGCGGATCGATGGCGTAGTGCCGGCCCAGTTCGGCGATTAAGGCGCGGACGAAGCCCACGTCGTCCACCTGGTGGGCGAGCGCGTAGCCGCAGCAGGTGCCCGCGTTCCAGGTCAGCAGCTTGTCCTCCAGGCGCCCCGTGCCGTCGGGATAGACGACGAGGAAGCCTTGTCGATCCGCCTCCGGGTTCATGCCGGTCAAGCGCACCTCGCCCGCGGCGTTGCCCGCGCCGCCGTGGATGTTGACGACGAGGGGGAACGGCGTATCGCCGTGATAGGCCGGCGGCAGGTGCAGCAAATAGGTCCGTGTATAGCCGCCGAAGGTGAGCGTGCCCGTCAGGTCGCGCCCGGCGGCCGGGGGCGTCCCGCCGGGCGCCGGCCGCGGCGTGCCCACGCAGCCGGCCAGCCCGGCCAGCGCCAGGACCCCGCAGAGACTCGCCCAAACCCACCGGCCCATCTGCAAACCCTTCCTTACGGGAGTCTGGCCGAATGATTCATCCACGAAGAACACGAAGCGACACGAAGAGGAGCAACGATAGGGATAGGTCGTTACGTGCTGTTTCCCGCCTCTGATCTACGCTGCCCAGGGTGGCGTAGTTACAGGCGGACGCCGCCGGCCAGGCGCAGGCGGCTCCGACGCAAATCGCGTATAATTCAGCGTAGCGCGGTTGTGCAGGATTAGGAGCAGGCGGCGGCGATGCGCGTCAAGGTAACCGAACGGGGATTGATTATCCCCCAAGAGTTGTTGGAAGGGCTGGAAGAAGTAATTAGCATCTCTAGGAGATTCGCATGAGTGAACCAACAACACCGCTGGCCCGGCCGGTCACGGCCGTGATCGGGGGCGATGTGGCGACGGCCATAGCGGAGGGCCTGCCCCTGCTGTTTCGTGTGCGGGGGCTCAGCGTTTGTGCGACGGAGGGTGACTGGTGGGATCAAGCTGCACCAATGGACCGTATGGGCGGAATCACCGAGCACGCGGATGTCGGCCTGCTCTATATCACCCCTGCCCTGCTCGGTGACCCGGCGTTCTGGGCGGGCGCCGCAGCAACGGCAATGCGGCGCGCGGTGACCGACCAGACTTTTCGGCTCTTGCTGATCTATGCCGGCGTGACGGCAGATCAAGTAGCGGCGGCCATGAGTCCCGATAGCCCGCCCGTGACCGCCGTACCGGCACTGGCGCTTATGGAATCGGGGCCGCCGGGCAAAAGTGATCCAGCAGCGGTCGCCAGCCGGGCACTGGCCCTGGGTCTGACGGCCCGCCGGACCCAGTTGCGCGCCGGGCCCGACTACGTGCCGACAATCTGGCTGCGTACCTTTGCGGTACGACCGGGTCCCGGCACGCCCGATCTCGATCTGGACTGGACGGAACTATTTCCTAACAATGACTATTATGGGCGTGATTGGGATACAGTAATCGGACCGGCCTTGCAAGACCTCTGTAGCGTGTTGAATGCCCAGGTGCCGGCGCAACAGTTCCGCCTATTATTGAAGGCGCGCTTACCGGCCGCTCTAGCGTTAGGCCTGGCCTTTGGGACCCGCACCGGGTGGCAGCTGGAGGTACAAACTGACCAGCGCACCTGGTGGAACACCGCCACTTCCCCCAGTGGCGTGCCGATCCCTGGGCCGCTCCGCTATGCGGTAAAAGGCGATCCGCGCCTCGCCGTCGTCGAGCTTGCGGCCAGCAATGAAACACACGATGCAGTGATGCAGGCGCTACCGCGTTTGCGCCTGCGCCCCGGCCATCAGGTCCGTCTGGAGCCGCCCGGCGGCCCTAGCGGCGAGTCGATCCCCGATGCAGCGACCGCGTTGGCGCTGGCGGCCGCGGTCGGTCAGGAATTACGGAACCTGACCGGCCAGGGGGTGCGGCACATCCACCTGTTCCCCGCCAGCCTGGCCCCACTCATGGTGCTGATCGGCCGACACCTCAACGCGGTTGCGCCAACCACGGTTTATGTGCGGTTACCGGATGGCCGCTACGAACCGGCGCACACCTTCAACGGCCCCGCTCCTGAACTACCCCTCTTGCCATTTCCGGTCGAACAATGGAACGGGGTTAAAAGAAAGCAACTTTATGAGGCGCTCTTGGATGCGTTCCGCAGTGAGGGTGACTTGAAGAAAATGTTGCTCTTTGGTCTTGATACGCAACTTGCTCAGATCATGAGCAGTGGTAATCTGAGCCAGGAGATATTTGACCTGATCGAATGGGCCGAGGCAAACGGGAAATTGGAAGATCTATTGAAAGCCGTACACGAATCCCGGCCCGACAATCCACGCATACGGGTATTCTTACTCGATGTGTGGCCGGATGGCCTCCCACTCTAACGATGGCCCGGTGCAGCAGGCGCGCCCTGCCATACATTTGACAACCGGTGCGGATCGTATATAATGCAGGCTGTCCGTCGCGTTATCCCATCCTACAACCCGCGCATCTCCGACTCAGCCCAAGAGGAGTCGATGCTCATGTCCTATCTGTTGTTGGTCAGCCTC
>DATGEF010000380.1:0-2682 GCA_035310405.1 Chloroflexia bacterium
ACCGGCTCCATGCGCAGCCCCCTGCTCGATCAGCTGCTCGCCGACGGGACCCGGCCCGTCCTGCTGGCGCGCGCCCCGCGGCCGCTGGACCTGGAGACCTACCACGCCCGGCTGCTCACCCAACCCGCCGCGACCTGGACCGCCGAGCAATGGTTTGTCGAGAACACCTATCAGCGGGACGAGTTTGCGAACCTGGCCAAATGGCTCCAGGCGCGGGCCGACCGGCAGGCGCATATCAGCGTCGTGCTGCCGACCCGCAACGATGCCGGCCGCATTGTCTCGCTCCTGACCGGGATGCGCCGCGCCCTGCAAGTCGACCCCCCCGAGCCAATCGCCGACGAGATCCTGGTGGTCGACGCCGGCTCGCAAGACGACACGGCCAGCCTGGCGGCCGGGCAGGGCGTGCCGGTGCTGCGACTCGCGCCCCCGGCGGGGGCGCGCAGCCTGCTGGTGGGGCCCGCCGCCGTGCTCGGCGGCGCGCTGAACCTGGCGATGGGCGATATCCTCGTCTGGCTGGACCCGCAAGCCGGCCGGGTCCATCCCAGTTATGTCGCCTTGCTCGCCGGCCCGCTGCTGCACGATCCCCAGGTCCTGCTGGTCAAGCCCTTCTGGGCGACCGACGCTCGCGGTGCCGCCGAGATCGAGGCCCCGGGCGGCCTGGCCGATGCCCGCTTCTCGGCCATCAGCGTCGACGATCTGCTGGCCTGGCCGATCCCCCGGCTGGCCACCCTGCCGCTGCATAGCTGGCTGCGCGCGTTTTACCCGCGCCTGGGGGCCGTGATGCAGCCGCTGGGCCGCCTCTTCGCGGCCCGCATCAGCTTGCTGCGCGAGTTACTGCCGGCCCTGGACGCCTACGAGGCCGCCGCCCGCGCCGAGCGCGATCGGACCCCGGCTTTCAGCCCCAATACCGCGTTTTTCGCCGGCATGTTGCTCGAAACGGCCACCCGCCACAGCACCCGCGCCATTGCCCAGGTCGAAATGCAGACCCGCCCCCGCGGGCACAGCCGCCAGTCCGTCGTCAATCCGGACGTGCGCCAGCTGCGCCAGGTGGCCGAGCTGCTGGCCTTCTTCGCCGCCCGCCCCGACTCGGTGCCCCGCCAGGCCGCGATCGAGCAGCTCCGCCACCGCATCCTGACCAGCTCATCCTGAGCCTGATGGCATAGCTCTTGCACAAACAACCTTGTGGAGGATACCAGCATGCCGAGGGGGAAAAAGACCAGCGGGCCCGCCGCGCAGACGCCGGCGGTCGATACGGCCGGCCTCGGGTTGGACCCGGAATCCGAGGCGACGGCGCGCGCCACGGCGGATAGTGCGGAAGGCGAGGCCCTGTTCCAGGAGCTGAAGCGCATGGAAGAGGCCGCGCACACCGGGGCGGACCTGGCGACCATCGTCGAGGCCCCCGGCCCCGAGGTCCCGGTGGTCGCCGCGCTGCCGGCGGTGCCCGCGGCCGCCGTCGCCGTCGCGGACGACGAGGATGAGGAGCCGGAAGGCTGGAGCGACGAAGACGACGCCTTGCGCCATGTCGACCCGGCCTATGTCACCGACCCGGTGCGCCTCTACCTGCGCGAGATCAGTCGCGCCCCCTTGCTCAGCGGCCAGCAAGAATTCGAGCTGGCCCACGCGATCAGCAGCGGCGACTTCGAGGCGACGCAGAAATTTGTGCTCGCCAACCTGCGCCTGGTGGTCAGCATCGCCAAGAAGTACGTGGGCCGCGGCCTCACCCTGCTCGACCTGATCCAGGAAGGCAATATGGGCCTGCTGCGCGCCGTGCATAAGTTCGACCCGGAACGCGGCTATAAGTTCTCTACCTATGCGACCTGGTGGATCCGCCAGGCGATCTTGCGGGCCATCTCGGAGCAGTCGCGTACCATCCGCTTGCCGGCCCATATCGGCGAAGCGATGGGCCGCGTGGCCCAGGTCTCCCAGGATCTGCACCAGCGCCTGGGGCGGGCGCCGAAAGCCGAGGAGATCGGCAAAGAGCTGGGCATCGAGGGCGCCCGCGTGCGTGAGATCTTGCGCGCGGCCCAGACGCCCGTGTCGCTCGAAGCGCCGGTCGGCGACGAGTCGGAGGAGAACCAGCTGCGGGACTTCGTGCGCGACGAGACGAGCGCCGCGCCGGAAGACGTGGCGGCGCAGACCCTCTTGAAGCAGGAGATGTCGGACGTGCTCGACGACGTGCTCACCGAGCGCGAGCGGATCGTGCTCCAGCTGCGCTTCGGGCTCGGCAACGGCCACCAGTATCCGCTGGAAAAAGTCGGGGAGCAGCTCGGGGTCACCCGGGAGCGCGTCCGCCAAATCGAGGCCGAGGCGCTGCGCAAGCTGCGCTCGCCCCGCCTGACCGAGCGGTTCAAGGATTTCCTGTAGGGGGGTAGCGCGTAGGGGATTCGAACCCCTGATCTCATCCTTGAAAGGGACGTGTCCTAGGCCACTAGACGAACGCGCCAGGTAAGCTGCCCTATTATACCAGAAGCCCCCCGGGCGCGCAAGGCGGCTTTAGTGGCCGCCGGCCTACTGCGGAGTGATCACGAGGGCCATCTGGTCGAAGTAGCCCCAATCCGTCAGGAACGCCGCCCACGAAATGTAGGTAAAGCGGCCATCGCTCACGTCCATGATCGACACCCCGCCGCGGTCATACCCGTAAACTACGACGGCGTGCTCGCCCGTCACCAGCGTGAACGTCTG
>DATGEF010000381.1:0-12593 GCA_035310405.1 Chloroflexia bacterium
TGTCCCGGTCAGACTCGCCGGCAGGCTCAGCGCACCAAAGTTTTGACGACCTCTGCGCCCGCCCTCAGCCGTGGGCCGAGTATACACCCATTTTCATTCCAGGTGGTGAGCCAACGGCTCATGGCTGACTCGCCTCACCACCCAGCGCGGGATTGGGGCCCACCCGCGCGGCCAGAGCGTCGAGGGCAGAGCCCTCTCCCACAGCCGTTTCAGGCGCGGGCCATAGCCTATCACCGATGCCCCGTGCCTGCCCGATCGGTCCGCTCCGGAACCCCATTAGGCGGGGCCAGCCCCGCCCTATCCGCAGCAACCGAAGCGATAGGGACAGCGACGTGATAATGTGTGGCGGCCCGCCCCGTAGTGATGGCCGTCAGCCCGCGTAGGCGGGCTTCGTACTCGTAGCCGCGGCTTTAGCCGCTAAGCGTCTCGCCCCAAACTCTCAGCAAATTCTAACTTTTTTCCGCCTTGTTCTAAAGCGCCGGCCCTACACTGATAAGGTACAAGACACACGGGCCGGGGACGCCACCGGGCGCCCCGCCGGCCGACCAGCGCAATCGCCGGCTGCTCGCCAGCCACTACCAGAGAGGATCGGACCATGATCGCTACTAGCCCAACCACCAAGCCTCAGGCCCGGGTGGCCCGCCTGGCGCGGGAGACGCTCCTGCCGCGCCTGGGCCTGGCCGGCGCCCTGCTGATCTCGGCGCTCCTGAACTTCTGGAACCTCGCCCAGAACGGCTACGGCAACAGCTATTATGCCGTCGCCGTGCAAAGCATGCTCCAGAGCTGGCAAAATTTCGTCTTCGCCGCCTACGATGCGGGGGGATTCATCACGGTCGACAAGCCGCCGGTGGCGCTCTGGATGCAGGCCGTGAGCGCGAAGATCTTCGGCTTCAGCGGCCTGGCCCTCCTGGTGCCCGAAGCGTTGGCCGGCGTCGCGTCCGTCGCGCTGCTCTACTTCCTGGTCCAACGGATCTTCGGCCCGCTGGCCGGGTTCCTGGCCGCCGCCGCGCTCGCCCTGACCCCGATCGCCGTCGCGGTCGAGCGCAGCAACAATACCGACACCTGGCTGATGTTCACGCTCTTGCTGGCGGCCTGGGCCGTGACCCGGGCGACCGAAAAGGGGCAGTTCCGGTTGCTGGCGCTCGGCATGGCCCTGGTCGGCGTGGCCTTTAACGTCAAGATGCTGGAGGCCTGGATCGTCTTACCGACCTTCTTCCTGTTGTATCTGGTGGCCGCGCCGCTGAACTGGAAAACGCGGCTGGTGCATCTCACCCTGGCCGGGCTCATCGCCCTGAGCGTCTCCCTGTCCTGGGCCGTGGCCGTGGACCTGACCCCGGCCAGTCTGCGCCCCTACGTGGGCGGCAGCGGCCAGGCCAACAGCGTGTTGTCCCTGGCGTTGGGCTATAACGGGTTGAGCCGCATCACCGGCCAGGGCGAGGCCCTGGGCGGCGGGAACCCCGGCGCCGGCCCGCGGGCCTCCCTGAGCGGTCCGCCGCCCAGCGGGTTCGCCCTGCCTCCGGGGGCCGCGGGCGCCGGTGCGCCGCCGGCCGGGAACGGCGGGCCGGGTGGCCCAGGCGGCCCGGGTGGCCCAGGCGGCCCGGGCGGCGGGACCTTCAACACGGGCACACCCGGCGTGCTGCGGCTCTTCAACAGTGAATTGGCGGGCCAGTGGAGCTGGCTGTTCCCGCTGACTGCCTTCGGGGGACTGGCGATCGGGTTCGGGGTGCGGCGCAAGCTGCCGTTGGAGCGGCGCGGGCAGGCCCTGGTGCTCTGGGGGGGCTGGCTGCTCACCTACGCCGCCGTCTTCAGCGCCGCCTCGGGCATCTTCCACAACTACTACCTGATCATGCTGGCGCCGGCGGCGGCCGCGCTGCTCGGGGCCGGGGTGGCCGCGCTCTGGGCGGCATACCGCCAGGGCGGCTGGCGCGCCTGGCTGCTCCCCGCCGCCCTGCTCGGCACCGCGGCCTGGCAGGTGAAGGTCCTGGCCGACTTCCCGGCCTGGGGCGCCTGGCTCGCGCCGCTGCTGGTCGGCGGGAGTCTGCTCGCCGCAGCCGGCCTGCTGGTGACCCGGCTGCGCACCCGGCGCGTTTGGCGCCGCTGCGCGCCCGCCCTGGTCGGCCTGGGCCTGCTGGCGCTGGCCCTCTCGCCCGCGGCCTGGGCCAGCACCGCGGTGCTCGCCGCGGGCAACGGCACCATTCCGACGGTGGGCCCGAGCCAGCTGACGACCGGCGGCGGCGGCCCGGGCCCCGGGAGCGAGACGGCCGACAGCGGCCTGGTCTCGTATCTGCAGACCCACCAGAACGGCTACTTCTACCTGGCGGCCGTGTCCAGCTCCATGAACGCCTCGCCGATCGCCCTGGCGACCGGGCAGCCCGTGCTGGCCATGGGCGGCTTCAACGGCGGCGACGCGGCCATGACCGTGGCCCGGCTCCAGCAGCTGATCGCCGCCAGGCAGGTGCGCTATGTGCTGACCGGCGGCGGCGGCGGCCCCGGGGGGCAGAGCAACACGACCGTGAACACCTGGGTGCAGGCGAACTGCACGGCCGTCGCCCCGAGCACCTACGGGGCGAGCAGCACCGGCTTCGCGCCCGGGGCCGGGGGCCCCGGCGGCGACAACAGCGGAACGCTCTACCAATGTGCGGCCCAATAGCCTGAGTCTCGTCGGGGGCCCGGGCCCTCGCGCCCAGCGTCGCAGGCCGCTAGCCTGCTCTCGGACCGGCGGCGGACCACGCCGCCGGCTGTGTGAGGAACCCAATGAGCACCACTTCGCTGCATCTTCGCCCGGCGCGGGCCGCGCTGCCCGCCACAGAGCTGGCCCTGGGCCGCCGGCTGCGTGATGGGAAGACCTTGGCCGGGTTCGCGGTGAGCGCCGCGATCGTCGTCCTCTTCCTGCTGACGGCGCACCTGAACCTGGCGACGATCTGGGCGACCGTGCAGACGGCCGACGTCCGCACCCTCGCGCTGGCCCTGGGGATCTACCTGGGCGCCTTCGTATTGCGCGGCCTGCGCTGGCGCCTGCTGCTCCGGCAGGCCGACCTGGGGCCGGACGTGCGCCTGCCCGCGCTGGGGCGGCTGATCGAAATCATCTATCTCTCCTGGTTTATCAACTGCCTGGTGCCGGCCAAGCTGGGCGACGGCTATCGCGCCCATTTGCTGCGCCAGGAGACCGGCGCCGACCTGGGGCACACCCTGGGCACCGTGGTGGGCGAGCGCCTGGCCGACATCCTGGCCCTCGTCGTGCTCCTCGGCGCCAGCGGGCTGCTGATCCTGAGCAGCCTGGCCGGCGCGTCGCGGGATCTGACGCTGATCGTGCTCCTGGGCGCTGGCCTGGGCGCCGCGATTGTCGGCGGGGTGGTCGCCCTACGGCTGCTGGCCGGCCGCCTGACCGGGTGGCTCCCGGCCCGCTGGCGCGCCGTCTTTGCCCATTTTGTGGCGGGCACCCTGCGCACGTTCCGGCGGGATGTCCAGCTGCCGCTCTATGGGCTGACCGCGCTGATCTGGGCCGCTGAGGCGCTGCGCATCGGGTTGGTGCTGTGGAGCTTCCACATCACCGGGTTGGCCCCGGGGGTCATTCTCTTCACCGCGCTGGCCGGCTCACTGCTGAGCACGATCCCCTTCACCCCCGCGGGGTTGGGCGCCGTCGAAGGGGCCTCAGTCGCGATCCTGACCGCGTTCGGCGTGGCGACCAGCCTGGCCGGGGCCGTGGCCGTGGTCGATCGGGTGATCAACTATTGGAGCAACCTGCCGATCGGGGCGCTACTCTATCTCCTCCGCCGCCGGCGGGACCGGCGCGACCCCGTCTTGTCCGCTCACTAGTGCCGGATCAAGCGATCCCCTGGGTGATGTAGGGCTGTGTCAAAGTCGGCAGAGCTGCCTGATAGCGAGGAAATTGTCATTCTGAACGCAGTGAAGAATCCGTCTTGGACAGGTGGAGACGGACTCTTCGCTGCGCTCAGAGTGACACGATCCCGACTTTGAGACAGCCCTATGGGTGATGAGGAGTGAGCACGCCTACGTGCGAACGGGTCGCGCCCCGCCGTTCGCACGTAGGCGTGCTCACTCCTCGGTACCTAACCCCAACAGGTCACCGGAACCTGCAGTAGTCCACTCTCGCCACGGCTCTTCTTGTGTCATCCGTCACCTCACCAAAGTTGGGAAATTAATAGGCGCTACCCGAAACACGGCTGTTGCAAAGTCCGCGCGGCCGCCTGGGGGTCCGGAAGTTGTCATTCTGAACGCAGTGCAGAATCCGTCCCCAACATTCGGAGACGGACTCTGCGCTGCGCTCAGAGTGACACGATCCCGACTTTGCAACAGCCCTGCTACCCGAAAGGGCTGGGGGTTGCACAACCGTTAGGCTAGCCGCGTATTCTCCCGCCGCAGTAGGACCAAGCTTCGGAGACTGGCCCCAGCGGCGATAGAGCGGCCGCCAGCGGTTCTGATTCATGCCTGCCCCCTTGCTTGCGGGCGCCGCCAGACGCGTAACTCCGCATCCATGGTTAAGCGCACAGCTACCGGGACGCGCCCGCGTTCTCAGCGAATTCTCATTATTGCCCTGGTGTTTCCTAAGCGGGATGGCCTATCATAGATTCCAGACGTGGTGTTGCTGGGCCGGCTCGGCGCTGAGCAGGCAAAGACGACGCCGTAACTACCCGCCTCTTTATCCACCGTTAACAGATTGAGGAGACACCATGAAACCGATGGATGATCTGGACGACGATCGGCCGATCGGCCGGGTGCTCAGCCGCCGCGAGGTGCTGGCGCTGCTGGGCGGGCTGGGCGCGACCCTGCTGGTCGGCTGCGGCGACACCCCCGCGCCGACGCCCGCCCCCCCGTCGGGCGCCGGGGCGGCGACGCCGGCGCCCGCCACGGCGGTGCCGCCGGCCAGCGCCGCGACGCGCCCGCCCGTGAGCACAGCGGCGGCGACCGCCGCGGCCACCGCGCCGACGGCCCTGCCCGCCACCGTGCCCGCGTGTGTCGTGCGGCCCGAGCTGACCGAAGGCCCGTACTTTGTGGACGAGAAACTGAACCGCTCCGACATCCGCTCCGACCCGGCCAGCAACGCGGTGAGCGCGGGCGTCCCCCTGGCGCTGGCCTTTGTCGTGTCCCAGGTAGGCACCGGGTCCTGTGCCCCCCTCCCCGGCGCGCAGGTGGATGTCTGGCATTGCGACGCGCTGGGCGTCTACTCCGATGTCCGCGGCGCGGGGGCCGGCCAGAAGTTCCTGCGCGGCTATCAGGTGACCGATGCGACCGGCACCGCTCAATTTACCACCATCTATCCCGGCTGGTATCAAGGCCGCACCGTCCATATCCACTTCAAGATCCGCACCACGGGCAGCAACGGGCAGGGGTACGAATTTACCTCCCAGCTTTTCTTCGACGATGCGCTAAGCGATCAGCTGTACACGCAACCGCCGTATGCGCAGCATACCGGACGGGACACCCGGAACGCGACGGACGGTATCTATCAGGGGGGCGGCAGTCAGCTCTTGCTCGCGCTCGCCCAGAGCGGCGCCGGCTACACGGCAACGTTGCCGATCGGCCTGGATTTGTCCGATACCCGGATCGGCGCCCCGGACAGCAATCAGCAGGGCGGCGGGGGTCCGGGTGGGGGTCCGGGCGGGCCGCCGGGGCCCCCGCCACCGTAAGCGGCGCCGCCGTTCGCCCCCGGCACCCGGCACACGTCTTCGATCTGTTGCCGCAGGGGATCGTGGCGGATGTTCATCGCCTGGCGGGCGTCGGCCCGCCAGGCCGCTTGCGGCTGGGCCAGCGTTTCCGCCCACTCCCGCGCGGTTAGCTGATCCCTAGAAAAGCGGCAAAATCTGTTATTTCGGGCACAAGGCAACTCGTTTCATATACAGGAGTTACGCGGTCGATCGGTGGGTGGGGACCAGAGACGGGCGCTCAAGCGCCGACTACGAACGGATCCCGGCGTGGGTACACGCCGGTTGGTAGTCGGCGCTTGAGCGCCCCCGCGCCACCCCACTACATACTTTCCCCACTGCGTAACTCCTATCATATAGGGCAGTGGATGCACGCTCCAACGGATTCTTCGCTGCGCTCAGAATGACAAATCTTATATTTCCTGCTAATAAAATACACTATCATTGGGCCCAGAGCCCGTCACGCCCAACCCCCAACCCCCAATCCGTCACACCCCCTCGTGGGCTCGCGCCCCAGCGGATTCTGCGCGGAGTTTACCCTTGAGCGCAGCGAAGGGCTCAGAATGACAAATCTTATATTCCCTGCTAATAAACCACACCCTTATAGGGCCCAGAACCCGTCCCGCCCAATCCAAAATCCAAAATCCAAAATCCAAAATCCATCACGCCCCCTCGTACACGGCGACGCCGACGGCGCCGGGGCCGAGGTAGACGGCGTTGGCCGGGCCGTAGGGGACGACGCCGATCCGATCGCGCGGGCAGACCACGCTGAGGCGGTTGAGCAGGCTCTCGATTTCGTTGGGCGGGCTGTTGTGCAGGAGCACCAGCTCCTCGACATGGGGGAAGTCCTCGACGAAGCTACACAACGAGTCGAGGGCTTTATGGCGGGTGCGGGTGCGCTCCAGCAGGATGATCTGGCCTTCGTCCAGGCGCAACAGCGGCTTGAGGGGCAGCAGGGCCTCGATCCCGGCGGCCAGCCGCGGGATGCGCTTGCCGCGGTAGAGGCCCTCGATCGAGTCGACGAAGAAGGCGACGTGGGTCTGGCCGCGGGCGCGCTGCGCGGCCTGCATGACTTCCGGCCAGGTGCCCCCGGCCGTGGCCTGGCGCGCGGCGGCCAGCACGATCAGCCCGAGCCCCATGCTGGCCGACTCGGAGTCGACCACGCCGACCGGGAACGACGTGTTGACGAAGCTGTCGCGGGCCAGGAGGGCCAGGCCGGCCGTGCCGCTGAGGCGGGCGGAGAGATGGACCGAGACGATGCCGTCACAGGGCCGGTTGGCCTGGAGCTGGCGGTAGACTTGCTCGAAGGCCATGGCCGCCGGCGGCGCCGTGGTGGGCGGCGGCGCGCTGCCCGGCAGTTGGCGGAGAAGCGCCTCGGTCGTCAGGTTCACCCGGTCGAGATACGTTTCGGACCCCAGGTGGATGCTGACGGGGATGACCACGATATTATGCTGGCGGACGAGGGGATCGGGCAGATCACACGTGCTGTCGGTCACGACCCGGATCATGGGCATGAGTAGTCTGGGCTCCCTGCTGCCGGCGGCGGCGGCGGTTTATTCGACGGAGATAATGTAGGCGTAGAACGGCTGGCCGCCGGCGACTACTTCGACCTCCTGGTCGGCATACTGCTGCTGAATGCCCTGACCAAACGCGGCGGCGGCCTCGGCCGTCACGTCCGCGCCATAGTAAATGGTGATAATGTCCCGCGCCCCCGCCCCCATGTGCTGGAGAAGTGCGTGCGCCACCGCGTCGTTCGCGTGCCCGGCCAGCACGAGGGTGCCGTTATGGAGGCCGATCACATCCCCGGTCTTGACCGCGACGCCGTTCAGCGTCACGTCGCGGACCGCGGTCGTGATCTCGCCGGTCTCCACCTGCTGCGCCGCCTGCTCCATGGCGCGCACATTCGTCTCCAGGTCGGCATCGTAGTTGAAGGCGATCAGGGCGGCCATACCCTGGGGCAGGGTGTCGGTGGGCACCACGGCGACCCGCTTTTTGCTGAGCACCTGGGTCTGCTTGGCGGCCAGGACAATATTGCCATTATTCGGCAGCAGAATCACTTCCGGGTGGGGCAGCGCGTCGATCGCGCGCAAGAGGTCTTCGGTGCTGGGGTTCATCGTCTGGCCCCCCTCGACCAGCGCCGTGGCGCCCATGCTGCGGAAGACGTCGGCCAGCCCTTTGCCGGCAACCACAGCGACCGTGGCGATGCGGCTGACCTGCGTGTCGGGCGCCGGGGGCGCGGCGGTCGGGCCCGCCCCGGCCGCGGCGTGCATGTCGAGGAAGTCTTCGTGCTGCTCCTGCATGTCGGTGATGGCCACCTGGCGCAGGCTGCCCAGCGGCGCGACGTAGCTCAGGATCGCGCCGGGGTCCGGGGTGTGGATATGGACTTTGATCACTTTGTCGTCGCCGACGATCACCGCCGAGTCGCCTTGGCCGGCGATCCAGGCGCGGACGGTAGGGAAGTCGAGGTCGTGGCCGACGACAATGAAATTGGTGCAATAGCCGTACTCGCCGTGGGCCACATGGACGCCATCCGGCGCCAGGTCCAGCAGGGTGCTCGGGGCGCCCAGCTCGGCGCCTTCGACCGGCTGCCCATGGGCGAAGCGCAAGAGGCCCTCGAAGATGACGAACAGCCCCTCGCCGCCGGCGTCGACCACGCCCGCGTCCCGCAGCTTCTGCAACAGGGTGGGGGTGCGGGCGACCGACTCGCGCCCGGCCGCGACGGTGATCGCGATCACCTCGACCAGGTCGGGGCTCTGGCGGGCGGCGGCTTCCGCGGCCTCGGCCATCTCGCGCATCACTGTCAGCATGGTGCCTTCGACCGGCTTGAGCACGGCCTGGTAGGCACTGTTGGCGGCCTCGCGCATCGCCAGGGCCCATTCGTCAGCGCCCACGTGGTCAGAGCCCTGCAGGCCGCGGTGGAAGCCGCGCAGCACCTGCGAGAAGATGACCCCCGAGTTGCCGCGGGCGCCCATCAGCGCGCCATACGACAGGCCGGACGTGATCTCGGCGGCCGAGTGGCTGGCGGACTCGGCGACCTGCTTACAGGCGGCCTGCATCGTCAGGGTCATGTTGGTGCCGGTGTCGCCATCCGGCACCGGAAAGACGTTGAGGGCATTGATATGGGCGGCATGCCGATCCAGCCAGCGGCTCGCGGCGTGCATCGCCCGCTTCAATTGCGCCCCGTCCCAGTGGGTGTCGGCCCCGGCGGGCGGCGGCCCCGCGGCCGCGGGCGCGTCCGCCGCGGGCCGCGCCGCAGGTTGCACGTTGGACTCTGGCATCAGGTCGGCCACGATCGATCCTTCCCTCGGGTGGGCAGCACACACTGCCGGGCGGGCAGCGGGATGGCGCCTTGCATCACACTGGCAATTGTGGTATTATGGACCTTCGGAGGCGCCTTCGGCTATGTACGGGGTTCGACTCCTGCCCGCTCCGGGCTGCGTTCAGACCATAAACCTGCGTAACCCTGATTAGCTTGATAATAGGTTTATAATACAGCAAAAACTCCGCTAAGTAAAGGGGGTCGATTAAATTGGCCGGTACAGGCACTTGCGAGATCTGTGGCAAACACTCGATGTTCGGGCATAATGTGAGCCACGCGGCGAACGTCACCAACCGCCGCTGGGCGCCCAATATCCAGACCACGACGTTAATGATCAACGGCGTGTCGAAGCGCGTCCATATCTGCACACGCTGCTTACGCACGTTGAGCAAAACCGCGAAAAGCTGACGCCGGCCGCAGGCGGCAGCGGGGCTGGGCCGGGCAGGCTCAGCCTTTTTTTAAGCCAGCGCAAAGCCATGGCCCCGGCTTTCCAGCCCCGCCAGATCGCGGCCTACGCCGACGCGATGGTCGACTATACGCAGCAACTCCAGGCCGGCTGGCGGGAGGGCGAGGAGCGGGCGATCGACCAGGAGATGACCGCGCTGACCATGCGCATCGTCGGGAAAACCCTCTTTGACGCCGAGATGCTGGGCGACACGGACGATCTGGGCGCGGCGATCACCACCATCCTGCAGTACATGAACTATTCGATCAGCCATGTGTTTCCCATCCCGGTGACCTGGCCGACGCCGCGGAGCCGCCGCACGCGCGCCGCCCTGGATCTGGTGAAGACCCGGCTCCAGGCCATGATCGCCGAGCGCCGCGCGCGGGCCGACGCGCGGAACGACTTCCTCTCCATCTTGCTGCGCACCCGCGACGAAACCGGCGCGGCGATGAGCGACGAGCAGGTCCGGGAAGAGGCGATGACGCTGTTCCTGGCCGGGCACGAAACCACCGCCAACACGCTCGCCTGGTGCGCCTATTTCCTGGCCATCCACCCGGCCGTGGCCGATCGGCTGCAAGCGGAGGCCGATCGCGTGCTGGGCGGGCGGGCCGCCACCGCCGCCGATGGGCCCGCGCTGGGCTACGCGCTCCAGGTCTTCAAAGAGGCGTTGCGCCTCTACCCGCCGGCCGACGGCGTGACACGCACGGCGTTGCATGCGGTCGACATCGGCCCTTATCGCCTGCAAAAAGGGGAGATCGTGGTTCTGCCGATCTACACGATCCACCGCCGGCCCGAGTTTTTCCCCGACCCGGAACGGTTCGATCCCGACCGCTTTCTGCCCGAGCGCGAAAAGCAGCTGCCGCGCCACGCTTTCATGCCCTTCAGCGCCGGGCCGCGCATCTGCCTGGGCAACTACTTCGCCCTGCTGGAGGGCCAGCTGGTCCTGGCCACGCTGGCCCAGCACGTGCGCTTCGAGCTGGTGCCCGCCCAGGAGATCGTCCCCTTCCCGGTCTTCGCGCTGCGCCAGAAACACGGCTGCCGGGTGATCATCCACCGGCGCCCCTGAGCACGGGCCCAGGGCGCGCGGTGGGATCGCCCGGCGGCGCCCGCAGGCCTACCCGTGGGCCGGCAGCTGCAGCAAGTAAAGGGCCTGCCCGCCCGGACCGCGGATGGCCAGGGAGCGGCCAAACGGCTGGTCGGCCGGCGGCTCCAGGATCGTCACGCCTTTGGCAACCAGGTCGGCGTGCGCCGCATCGGCGTCGTCGACGAACCACCAGAGCTCCGCGCCCTCCGCGGCGCCCGGCGGCGGCTGGCCCACGCCCAGCGCGGCCCCCCCATGGGTGGCCTTGAACTGCAGAAACCCGGGGGTGTCATCCTCCAGCTCCAGCCCGAGCTTGTCGACGAAAAACGCCCGCGCCTCGGCCACATCGGGCACATGCAACATCACGAAATTCAACCCCTGAATCATGACTGTCTCCTCTGCTATCCTCGATCGGCCAGCAGCGCCATCAGCGCGCGGCCGGCTATTCATCAGGTCGCCGCTCCATCCGCGGTCCCCTTTAGTATCGCACGGCGGGGTGACAGCCCTATGTCAGTAGCGAAACCAGGATGGGCCGGGATGGGCTGGGAATGATGTGCAAGGATGGGCCGGGAATTCAGGGGAAGAGGCGATTGACGGCGTCGCGGAAAGATTGGAGCATTTGCAGAAAGAAGGGCAGCGTCCAGGCCAGCAGGAGCAGGCCCATCAGCAGCCGATAGATCGGGGACTGCGTCCAGCCGGGCAAGCGCGAGTAGGGCCGCGCATCGGCGCCCAGGTCGTCGTCGTCCGGCCGCCGGGGCGGCGCCCCCCGCCCGGGGAAGGGCAGGATGCGCGGCGCATCCACGGCCGGGGGCCGGTGGCTCTTGCGCCGGCCGATCGCCCGCTGGTAGGCGCCCAGGCTCGGCAACCGCCCCGCCGGCGGGGGCGGCAGGGCCGGCTGTAGCGGCCCGGGCCGGGCGCTGTCCACCAGGTACCAACCACTCACCACGGGCGCGGCCGCCTCCTCGTACCCCTCGTCATACGCGTCGTCGTCGTCGTCTGCGGGCGCGAAGAGGTCCTCCGCGGAGTCGGCCGGCCCGCCCCGGGCCGCGGAGCCGGTGGGCGGGCTGTCGACCAGCTGGCGGGCGCGGCGGGCCAGGCGCAGCGGCACGTAGATGTCGTGCGCCACGTAATCGTTGTGGCTGAATTCGGCGATATCGGTCGCCCGGGAGCGCTTGAGCAGCACGGGAATGCCGGCGTGCTCCAGCTGGTCCTTCACCAGGTTGCCCAGGATCATATTCGGCACGTTGGTCAGGACCACCCAGTCGCGGAACAGGCGATAGTCGATCACCTCGGCCGGGGCCGCCGGCGGGGGCGGCGCGCCGGGCACCAACGCGGTCCCGCAATCGTCACACACGGTGGCCCAGTCTTCGTATTCATAATGGCAGGTCGGGCAGTGCATAACGCTATTATACCAGGGACGAGTGACCGGTGACCAGTGACCCGACGCGTGACCGGTGACCGGTGACCAGTGACCCGATGAGGGGCCGGTGATTACTGACCGTTGCATAAGTTGTTAAAGTTTTCCGCCGACCAGCGGCGTGGCCCGATCTGGACGGGGGCTGTAGGGGCGGGGCAAGCCCCGCCCCATGCCGATCAACCTAACCAGCAGCAGGGCCCTGGGGCGAGACGCCTAGCGGCTAAAGCCGCGGCTACGAGTCCGGAAGCCCGCCTCCGCGGGCTGACGGTCCTTCCCCTGGGGCGTTGGTGCGGGGCGGCGCCCCGTGGCTCCTTGCAGCCCCGGCGCTGAGGTTGATCGGCATGGGGCGGGGCAAGCCCCGCCCCTACGCATCAATCTAAGAGGCAAGGGCCGCGAGGAGCCAATGGGGGCGACCCGCCCCAGCCGACAACCGTCAGCCCGCGGAGGCGGGCTTCGGACTTGTAGCCGCGGCTTCAGCCGCCCGGCGATCGGGGTTCTGGTCACTGGTCACCGGTCACGCGTCGGGTCACCAGTCACACGTCGGGTCACCGGGCACTCGCACGATCCCCGCCCCCCGTCTCATCTGGTTCCTGGTCCCTCGCCTCGTCACCGGGCACTTCGTCGCATCTGGTCACTCGTCACCGGGCACTTCGTCGCATCTGGTCACT
>DATGEF010000382.1:0-4376 GCA_035310405.1 Chloroflexia bacterium
CGGGGGGGGGGGTAACTCGCCCCCGGTCGGCGCGCCCCCCCAGCGCCGCACGAGTTTCACCTCGGCCATCGTTTTCACGGTGCGGATCAGGTCGCGGGCACCCGCAGCATGGGCCGGGTGGCCGAACCCTGCGGGCCGGGGCAGCACGGTCAGTGCGCCCGCTTCGAGTGCCCGAAAGCTCAACGCATGTTCGCCCACGTCGGCCCGCCCGCTGACAAGCACGATGGGCACCGGGCCGGACCACTGCCAGGAGTTTAAATGGGATCGATCTGGTAGACGCATTCGGAGCCACCCATCGCCGCGCAGGCGGTTTCCGTGCCCTTCATGCGCTGGCCGGTGACCGACCCAATGGCCCCGACGAATACGCCCATTGTGTAGGCGCAATGTGGCTCGTCGGCGTGGACCCCCGCCGTGCAGGCCCCTTCGTTGATACGTACCTCATAGCCCCCGTTCGGCTTGGCCGTCACAGCCTGTACCAGGCACAGCCGCGTGCCGTCCGGGCCGAGCGCCGCGTAGAGTCTCTCGCGGATGGTGTCTGCATCTTTCGTGCTGTTGACGAGGCCGAGTTCTTCAGCCACATTCGCCCCACGCTCGCGCCCGGCGGCCACTATCGGCACCCGCCCAGCGATATCTTCCGCGCCCATACGCAGGAAGTGGAAACAGGTTACGCTCATGAAATCGCCCAATGTCGGGCGCTTGCTGGTTTGCGTTGCCATCAGGACTAAAACCCTTTCTCTTATGGAAGCCGCCAGCCCTGGCCGGCAGTTTGGTCAAAAGAATCCATTACCACGCCGAATCGTGGCCGCGCCAGCGACCCGGCCTAGCTCAGGATGTGATCCAGGTCTTTGGCCGCCCGGCGCGACTCCAGATTAATCAGCCCGGTATTAGCCCCGGCCCCGGCCATCACCGCCAGCACCGCCGATTGGCCCGCGCTGTACAGGTAAAGCGCGCCTTCGTTGGCTTTGATGATCGACTCGTCATAGTTGCCCAGCGTGAGGGTGGTCGAGATACGCTTGCCCAGGCCGAAGGCGGTGGCCGCCATCGCCGCGATGCGCGTCGGGTCTACCGTGGCCGGCAAATTGTGCGACAGGGCCAGCCCGTCGCTGCTTGCCAACAACACCCCCTGCACGTCGAACAGCGCTTGGCTCAGATTCACCAGCACCTGGCGCAATTGTTCATCTTTACTCTGTGTGGTCATAGGATCAGTCGCTCCTTTTTGGGATTCGCTATATTACCTGCAAACAAATGATACGCGCCGGCCGGCGGCGATGCGCCCGCGCCGCCGGTGGGTTCTTGGTATAGCCGTCGCCCCTGGCAACTCCTTTCTATTTGCCGGCGACAAGTTCAAACAAGTCAGCGAGCAAGGCACGGCTCGACTCGGCGTTGATGCAGACCACGCCGCGCACCTGCTCTGGGGGTAAGCGAAAATAGAGGGCCACGTCTTCGGGCGACCAGACCTGCGGCAGATCCTGCTTGGAGACCGCCACCAGAAACGGCACGTCGAGCCGGCTGGCGAGCACGTCCATGATCTTGCGCGCCTTCGGCAGCGCTGGCGGGTCATCGCCGGGCACCAGGATGATATAGCCGAGCGCCCCTTCGGCCAGGATCTCCCACATGAAGTCGAAGCGCTCCTGCCCCGGCGTGCCGTACAGGTGGATCAGCACCTCGTCCAGGTGCATCTCCCCGAAGTCGAGGGCGACCGTCGTGTGCGTCTTCTGCGTCGCCACCTCGTCGGTCGCCCGTTCGTCGGTGCTGATCACCGGCGTTTCCGACAGCGTGCTGATCAGCGTGGTTTTGCCCGCGCTCACCGGCCCGGAAATCAAGAGTTTTAGAGGATTCATGACATTTTCCACCGCAGCAAATTACTAAGCCGTTGCAGCACCGGCGCTAACCGGCTGTTCTCCCGGTGCGGGACTTGCGGGCTAAAGCGGCGCACGGGCTGGACATAGCCGAGCGTCCGTAACTGGTCCAGGAGATACCCGGTTTCTTCGACTTGCAGATGCTGGTTTATCTGGCGCACCGTATGCTTGCCGTCCAAGAGAGGATCGAGCAGGTGCAGGACCCTGCGCCAATTAGCCGCTGCCGATGCCGCCGCGCTCGAGGCTGTCGGTATCGAAGGTGTTGGCGTCGATCTCACCAACTGGATTGCCCAGGCTCGCGCCTTAGGTTACGGCCAGCAGGCATAGGTCATTTGCAGCAACGACCAGACGGCGCAGGTTTGGGATGTGCCTGCCGCTCCGTAGGAATGGCAGAGTGCGGAATACGTATCGTGGGCCTCTTTCTCGCGCGCACCGCAGATAGCTGACCCGGCACACCGGGGAACTAACGGTTAGAGGGCGGTCGGGTCGTGCGCGACCCATAACACACGGCAGCACTCGTTATCGAAAATCTGCACCGGCCAGGACGTGAGCAGCAGGAGCTGCTGGCCGATGGCAGCTAGGGTGGCGCGCTCCTCCTCGGAGTAGGGGGGGTTTTGGGTGTCGTAGACGAAGGCCTGCTGCTCGCCGGCGGTGTCCACTTCGATCCCACTGTCGAGCAGGCCGGCTTTGCGCAGGGTGAGGGTGAGCTGCTCGATAAAGGGCAGCGGGGTAGGGGGTGGGAGGACCATCGTCCGTTCCTTTCTGCCGGCCCCGGGCCCCATCCTGGCGACCAGGATGGGGCGGGCGAGGCGGCGATCGCGCCAGCAGCCACCGATTAGGCCGCCTGCTGGCCCTTGAGGCTGTCGATGAAGTGCGAGGCCTGGGCCTTCGACAGCTCAGCGGGCCGGCAGTGATAGAGCTCCTGGCACTGAGCTTCGATCTCGGCCTCGGAGAGGTGCCGGGCGGCGCGGGCGATGGCGTAGATCGCCTTCAGCTGCTTCTCGGTGATCCCCCCCTGGAGGGGGCGGGCCGTGGCGGCCGGCGCGGACTCCCCCGCGGGGGCCGCGGCCGGGAGGGGCAGGCCCGCCGGCGCGTCCGCGGCACTCGTCGGGGCCACGGTCGCCTGCAGGGCATATTGGAGGAGGTTCAACCCGGCGACCGCCTGCTGCACGCGCTCCCAGATGAGCGCCTCCGAGGCGTCGGCCGGGTAGACGATCTCCGCCGTGCGGTAGGTTTTGTCCCCGGCCCCGCTGGGGAAGCTGTAACGCACGGTGATCACCTCGCGCTCCCCCAGCGTGGTGGGAGTGGGGGCGGCCGGCGTGGTAATAGGCAACTCAGACATAGGAATACCTTTCTGCCGGCCGTCCGGGCCGGCGCAGCGATGAGGTGGTCAACAGACAGGTAGGGACATATCCCCGCGGATGCGCAGCGTGACCGCCGCCCGCGCGTGCCAGGCCAGTCCGTCACAGTCCGTGTTGTTCGTGATTTCAAACACCTCCTCCCAACCTCTTGTGCGCACATCCGCGACATGGACCCAGCGCGTGGGCTCGGCCTGCCAGAGGCGCCGGGCCTCGGCGGCCGGCAGGGCGGGCGGGAGCCAGGCCACCAGGTGCCAGACCTCCCAGAGGGGTAAGCGCCCTAATTCCGCCTGGTCGCAGCGGGGGCAAAACTCGCCCGAGAACGGGCGTCCGCAGCGCAGGCAATGCCCAACCAGTGTCATCGTGAGCCTCCTTAGGATTTGGCGTCACATAGCCCGCCCCGTAGCGGGGACGCGGGCTTACACCGGGCCGGGGGTGGCGGGCGGGCCGGGTTCGTTAGGGCGATCGATCAGGAGCCGGCAGACCGGGGCCTCGACAAACCCGACCGGCCGATCACACGGCGCGGGTCTGGGACGCGAGCAGCGGCCAGCTCCTCCACACCCTCGCCGGCCACACCGACGCGATATTGAGCGCGGCGTGGAGCCCCGACGGGCGCCGGATCGTTACCGCCAGCCGCGATGGCACCGCGCGGCAATACGTGATCGACCTCGACGCCCTGCTCCAGCTGGCGCAACAGCGCCTGTCGCGCGACTTCACCCCGGTCGAGCGCGCGACCTACCTGGGCGAGGTCGCGCCCACCCCCACGGCGGCCGCGAAGCCCCCGCCCTAAGGCGCGCCCGCCCCCCGCCTGCCGGCCGCCGACGTGTTGGGGGGCTGATCCCGGTTGGCGGCGGTCACTGCGGCGCGACGCGGTCGGCGGCGACCGCGCGCTCGGCCGGCAGCTGCCCAGCTCTCGGCCGGCCGTAAGTTATGGGAATCAAACTTCTCAATATTTATACCCCTGCACTATCCCGATCATGGACGACAGCATAGCTGAGCTTCTTCTTTCGCCCTAAATATCCTATACTAGAGGCAGAGAGAACAGGCCCCCAGACAGGCGTTCACCCACGGAGCGGGCACAGCTGGGTCACACAGAACGGACGGCGCTGGTGCAGAGACATGCTTACCGTGAGCGCGACTATGCCTTCGCTCAGTTAAT
>DATGEF010000383.1:0-8562 GCA_035310405.1 Chloroflexia bacterium
TAGCCATGGATGGTCAGCCCGTCGCGCGATGGGAAGGAGATCGGCTCGACCGCGGCCAGGGGGTATTGGGCCAGCTCGGGCTGGTTGTCGAACAGGAAGGTGCCCTGGTGGCTCGCGCGGTCGAAGCGGTAGTAGGCCAGCGGCCCGTTATCGGCGACGAAGGCCACAAGCCAGGTGGTGTCGGCGTGATCGCGGCTGACGATGCTGAAATCGCCCGGGTGGAGCGTGCGGATCGCGGCGATATCGTCGGCGATCGTCTGGTCCAGGACGACCCATTCCTGGCGCGCGCGGTTGAACGAGACCATCTGGATCGCGTGCGTGTCCGGGTCGATCAGCACGCTGCCCATATCATACTGGGGATCGGCGGCGAGCACCTTGATCTTGTTTTTGGCGAGATCGAGGCGCACCAACCGGGCGGCGTTGGCGTCGCGCGAGTCCTGCAAGTAGAGGCCTTTGCCGTCGCCGGTAAAGGCCAACGGCTCGCTGCTGGCGCTGTTATCCGGGTCCCAGGTGACGAGTTTCTGCCAATCGGCGCTCTCATCCGGCCGGACGAGCAGGACCGTCCCGCCGTCGGGGGTGGCGGCGAGCGCCCCACGCACCTTCAGCTCGGCGTCGGCCAGCCAGGCCATGAAAGTGCCCGGATTTTGGGCGACCTGGGTGAGTTCGCCCGAGACGAGGTCCAGGCGGTAGGCATCATGGACCTGGGGATTATCTTTGTTCAGCCCGACGAGCAACGCGCTGGGGAAGCGCTTGTCATGGGCGATCAGCTGGGCCTGGACGTTGTCGAACGGGGTGAGGTCGCGGATCGTGCCGCTGTCGAGGTGGACGGCATAGAGCCGCCAGTTTTCGTTGCCGCCCACATCCTGCAGATAGAGGATATGCTGGTTGTCCTCGGCCCAGCGGTAGACGCGGATACCGCGGTCGGTATCGTGGGTGACCGGCTGGTAATTGCTGCCGTCGATCGGCCCGACCCAGACGTTCAGGACGTTGTCGACGGGGGCGAGATAGGCCATGCGCGTGCCGTCCGGGGCGAGGCGCGGCGAGGCTTTGGTCGGGTTGCCGAACAGCACCGCGCGGGGGATCAGCGCGGGCGCGGCCGGCTTGGCTTTAGCCATACGTCAGGACTCCTTCATACCGAATGGTGTACCACTCGACTGTCTGCACGATTGTCTGGGTGGGGGTTAGTGCGGCCGCAAGCAACCCCTTGGGTGCTGAGGAGTGAGCACGCCTACGTGCGAACGTTGCTCCACCCACGTTCGCACGTAGGCGTGCTCACTCCTCGCTCAACGATCGCCCACGGGGTGGCTGGCACTTGCATTAGACGCCCGCCACCTCATAAAGCTCGACGGCGCCGCGCTGCGGCGCCGGCCCGCTGCTGGGGGCATCCCCGGCGGGGGCCGCGGGTCGGCCGTGCGCTTGCGCGTTGTAGGTGCTGGTCCGCCAGGCCTCAAAATCGGCCCGGCTGGCCCAGCGGGAAATCGAGAGGTACTCGGGGGCCCCGTCGGCCGGCCGGAGCAGCTCGAAGCCGAGAAAGCCGGCGGCCTGCGCGACCAACGGTACGCGGTCGGCAAAGCGCTGTTCCATCACGGCGGCCGCTTCGGCAGTCGGCGGGGCCGGCACGCGGACAATGGCGACTAACATTGGTCTGGTTCCTCCCATGGGTTCAGAATAGCACATTATAGCAGATGCGCGCAGGACGCGTTGTTATGGGGAGAGCACCAACAGCGGCTCGTCCGTCCGACGAGCCGCTGTTGGTGGCGGGGAGTGCGTGGTTCAGCGCCTTGAGCGATTTCCGCGGATCACCGTAGCTCAGGGATAGTTGAGGATCGTGACCGGCACCACGTTGAGCGGGGTCGTCGCCCCGGTATCGTTGATTACATGGGTGATCGTGCCGGCGGCCAGGGAGATGGTCAATAGGTCGTGGAACTGCACCCCCGGCGCGGTCGGGGCCTCAAAGGCGTGGTAGGCGTTGACGCTGGGGTTGACGTTGAAGTAACAGTAGCTGCCCAGGCCATAGCCCTGGAAGCTGGTTACGGCATCCCCCACCTTGAAGGCGGCGTACCCGTTCCGCGCCCCGTTCATCCAGGCCGCCTGGTTGGGGGGGTCGTAGGGCATCTCGTTCTGGAAGAAGATGGCGGTGCCCTGGTCGCCGTTCCAGATGAGCTCATTCTTCTGGTAGTGCTCGACAAACAGGCCATAGGCCGTCACAGCGCGGCCGTTGATCACCACGCCGGTCTCCGCCGTGTTGACCGTCCAGCCCACCCCGCTGCCGTGGTCGGCGCGCCAGGCCCAGATGTCGTCGAGGATGGCCCCGTTGGTATTGACGACCAGGCTTGTCGTCGCTTTGCCGGCGCTGGCCCCGCCGATGCGGAAGAACAGATCGTGGAGGACCACGGGGTCGGGCACCTGGCGCGGGCCGGGCATCCCGGCGCCCACCTGGAGCAGGACCGGCGAATTGACGGGACCGGCATCGAACAGCAAGCCGGAGATCTGCACGCCATCGACATCGGCCACCTGCATCGCCACGACCCCGTTATCGGGGACGAGGGTCGCCAGGCCCAGGCCGTAGACGACGGTGTGCGGATGGGTAACGGTGATGGTCTGGTTCAGATGATACACGCCCGGTGTGAAGATCAGGTTGAGATTGCGTTGCAGCGCGGCGTTGATCGTCGCCGCGCTATCGCCGGGTTGGGCCACATAGAACTGGCGCAACGGGATCGCGGTTCCCGCTGTGGGACCGGCGGCCCAGCTGGTGCCCGACGAGTTCGTGCGCACCGCGGGGACGAATACGCTATAGTTGCCGTCGGCGTCGACGAAGAGGTAGGGTTTCTCCGCGCTCACCGGGCTGGTCGCCAGCGTCGTATACGGCGGGGTGGGGAAGGATTGAGCCGGCGCGCCCGTGACCCCTGAGAAGACCTGATTCCAGACCGCGTTGGACCAGCCACTGATGCTGCTATCGCGCACCAGGAACTGCTGCTGCGAGCCGTTGATAATGAATCCGGTCTGGCTGTCGGCAATATAGCCGCCGCTCGCATATTGGGGCCCGGCCGTGCAATAATCCATCAGCGTGAGATTGCCGCCGGTGATGTTGACCCGGCGCATCGGCGCGGCCTGCGAGACCGCCCAGAAATCGCCCGACGCGCGGCATCCGTCCAGGCCCATGACATGGATCGTCAGGTTAGACAATGAGCGCCAGAAGTTGACCAGCGCAAGACAATTATTCGCGCTCAGGCAGCGGTTGTAGACATCCACATGGCCGTTGATGGTGACCTCGGTCGGCGACACGCCCAGGCCGGCGACTTCGGTGTAGTAGCCCACCTGGAAGGTGAGCGGATTACTCGGCGTGCCATAGGTGCCGGGCTTAAACAGCAGCGCATAGCGCTGTGATCCCATTTCGTTATCCACCTGCTGCTGGGCGATACTGTCCACAGTGGCCTGGATCTGGCTGGTCGACATACTCGGATCGAAAATATACACATTCGGGCCGAAGTTCGGCTGGTCAGCGCTTGCGCCGGCGGCCCCGGCCGGCGCGGCCGGCAGGAGCATCCCCGCCAGCAGCGCGAAAAGCAGGAGGACGGGGCGTAGACGCCCCTGGATACCGTCCGTTAGCGAGCTTAAAACCGATACTTTCATTGGCGACTCCTTAGTCACATAGCGGGATCGCCCCGCAAGACGGCGTGTAGGGTCCATTGTTGGCCGTATAGCTTGTACCAGTACGTTTGGTTGATTCACCAGTATTCTCGTTATTCGGTGAAACTTCATCAAAATGTGGCGCTCTATCTGATCTATTGCCGTCTACTTTAGCACTGACGTTTTTCTCTGTCAATAGTTTTTACCATTGTTTTTTAATACGTGAAACTTCATCTCTTAGCATCGATCACCGGCGGTACGATGCGCAAGACGATGTGGTCCAATGTTGGTCGGCGCCCAGGCCCGCGGCGGCCCGCGCCCCTACACGCGGGGCGGGGGCGCGGCGGGCGGAGCCCGCCGGCTCAGTACTGCCGGGATTGGCCCCACCAGTTGGTGAGCAAGTCGGAGGAGGCCGAAGCCCAATTGAGCGGTCCGCAACAGGCGACCTGGCTGGCCCGGCGGGAGCGGGAGCACGATAACCTGCGTGCCGCCCGCGGCTGGGCGCTTCTCGGGGGCCAGGCACAGACCGGGCCGGGCTTGGGCCTAAATCAGGGCCAGCTCGCGGCCGACTAGCTCGAAGGCGGCGATTGCCGCGTCGAGGTTGGCGCGGGTGTGGCCGGCCGTGACGATGGTCCGCACACGGGACTTGGCGTCGGGCACGGTGGGGAAGCCGATGCTCTGCGCGAAGACCCCTTCCGCAAACAGCCGGTCGCTGAGCCGCATCGCCTTCTCGGCGCTGCCCGCGATCACCGGGGTGATCGGCGTTTCGCTCTGGCCGCAGTCGAAGCCCAGCTTCGTGAGGGCGGCCTTGAAATAGCGGCTATTGTCCCAGAGGCGGGCGATCAGCTCGGGCTCGCGCTCCATTACGTCGATGGCCGCGATGCAGGTGGCGACCACGCTGGGCGGGTGGGACGTGCTGAAAAGCACCGGGCGGGCTTTGTGGATCAGGAAATCGCGCAGCTCCTGGACGCCCGCGACGTAGCCGCCGAGCGCGCCCATGGCCTTGGAGAGCGTGCCCACCTGGATGTCGACCCGCCCGTCGAGCCCGAAATGGTTCACGCTGCCCCGGCCGTTGGCCCCCAGCACCCCGCTGGAGTGCGCGTCGTCGACAAAGGTGGCGGCCCCATAGCGCTCGGCCAGCGCGACGATCTCGGGCAGCTTGCAGATATCGCCGTCCATGCTGAAGACGCCATCCGTGATCACCAGGCGCGTGCGGGCCGGCTGGGCCGCCTGGAGCTGCTCCTCCAGGTGGTTCATGTCGCTGTGGCGATAGATATAGCGCCGGGCCTTCGACAGGCGGATGCCGTCGATGATCGAGGCATGGTTGAGTTCATCGCTGATGATCGCGTCGCCCTCTTCCATCAGCGCCCCGATGGTGCCGGTGTTGGCCGTGAACCCCGACTGGAAGGTCAGCGTCGCCTCGGTGTGTTTGAAGTGGGCGAGGCGCGCTTCCAGCTCCTGGTGCAGGTCCATGGTGCCGATGATCGTGCGCACGGCGCCGCTGCCCACGCCGTATTGCTGCACCGCCTCCGCGGCCTTCTGCACCAGGTAGGGGTGGGTGTCGAGGCCCAGGTAATTATTCGACGAGAGATTGATCACCTCTTTGCCGTCGATCACGCAGACGGCCTTCTGCTGGCCCGAGACCACCCGCAGCGGGCGGAAGAGGTGCTTCTGGCGCAGCGTGTCCAGCTCGCCGGTCAGGCGGGTACGGAGGGTTGCTTGCATGGGGATTCTCCTCTCGGATCTGATGCGTACTGCGTAAGTTCTTTTACGCGCTACGGATAGAGCACAACTTTCGCCGCCTCGCCTTTATTCATCATCGTGAAGGCCCGGTCAAACTCGGCCAGGTCGAGGCGGTGGGTGATCACGCTGGTGGGGTCGACCGCGCCGGAGCGGATCAGGCCGGCCGTGCGGTACCAGGTGTCCCAGATTTTGCGGCCCGAAATGCCATGCACGGTGGCGCCCTTGAAGATGATCGCGTTGTTCAGGTCGAGCTCGACCGGGCGGGCGGGCAGGCCGAGCAGGGCGGCTTCGCCGCCGTAGCGCAGCATCTCAAAGCCCTGGGCGATCGCGCGCGCGTTGCCCGACATCTCCAGCATGACGTCGACGCCTTCGCCGCCGGTGGCCTGGCGCACGACGGCGACGGGGTCGCGGTCGTGGGAGTTAATCGCCTGGGTCGCCCCGAGCTGGGCGGCGAGCTGGAGGCGGAGCGGGTTGATATCGACCGCGTAGACGGCGGCGGCGCCGGCCGCGCGGGCGATCGCGATGGCCCAGAGCCCGATCGGCCCGCAGCCGATCACCGCGACCCGGCGGGTGGGGATGTCGCAGGCGAAGACGGTATGCACGGCGTTGCCGAACGGCTCCTGGATCGAGGCGACCTCGATCGGGAGGTCGGGCGGGTTCTTCCAGGCCACTTTGGCCGGCACGCTGACATATTCGGCGTAGACTCCCGGCCGGTCGACCCCCAGGATCTGCACGTTCGCGCACACATGCCCCTGGCCGGTGCGGCATTGCAGGCACTGGCCGCAGGTGATGTGGCTTTCGAGGGAGACGAAATCGCCCACGGCGACATGGCTCACGGTGCGGCCGACCTCGACCACATCGCCGCAGCACTCGTGGCCAAAGACCATGGGCGGCGGATGGAAGCGGGACTGGGCCCAGGGGTCCCAGTTATAGATATGCAGATCGGTGCCGCACATACTGGCGGCGCGGACCCGCACCAGGATATCGGCGGGGCCGATCGGGGGCACGGGCACCTGGGTCAGGACGGCGCCGGGCGCGGCCTCCGCCTTGACCACGGCGCGCATCATTTCGGGCATAGCACGCTGACCTCCTCGTCAGGGCACACGCCGGCCGGCGGTGGCCGGCGCGTGCCAACCGCCCGGGCACGCCGGCAACGGCGCGTCCGGGCGGGATGGCAAAAAGCGGCCGGGTAGAATAGGGCCAGTATAGCACCCGGCTCCGCGGGGTGTCAAGCAGGGGGGCGCGAATCGGCCGGGCCCGCGGCTTGACATTCGCCGCCTGCGCCCCTATACTTTCAGGTAGCGCCCCACCTTGCGAGGGGTCTCCATTGTAGAAAGGGATCGTATGGCAAAAGCGGTAAAGAGCAAGGGGCCGGCCCCCCAGACCGGGCCGGCGCCCAGAGGGCGGGAGGCCGCCCGCGGGGCCCCACCGGCGCCGCCAGCGGTGTCCCCGCAGGTCCTCAAGCAGCAGATGGCCGAGACCCGACAGGCGAACCAGGCGGCGGCCCAGGCGCGCCGGGCGGCGCAACGGGCCGCGGAGATCAAAGCGCGGCGGCGCCGGGCGATCCTGGCCCTGGTGGGCGGCACCGTCGTCTCGGTGGCCGTCGTGGCCGGGCTGTTGTTCTGGTACAACTATACCCACCCGGGCGAGAGCTACCCCGAGATGAGCGATCGCCACCATCTCGCCACCGCCACGGAACAGCATGTGCCCTACAGCACCGATCCGCCGACGTCCGGGCCGCACTATGCCGGGAGCGCGACCGATCCCCAGCATCTGCCCTGGGGAGTCGTCGCTACTCAGGTCCCCAACGAGATCGCGGTCCACAACCTGGAAGACGCGGGCGTGCTCGTCCTCTATCGCCCCGATCTGCCGGCGGCTGATGTCGCCCGCTTACAGGCGATCGTCCAGAGCTATGATGATAAGCATATGGATATGCATCAGATCGACGGCACGACCAAGGATATCACGGGCCATGTCTTGATGATGCCCTATGCCACGCTCAAAGAGCCGATCGTCCTGACGGCCTGGACGCGGATGCAGCGCTTCCAAATCGTGGATGAAACGGCCATCCGCCATTTTATCGACATGTACCGTGGGATTGACCACCACGTGGCGCAAGGGTAGACGGAGGGACACGCGTTGAGCAAGCAGATCGATCGTAAGCCCGGCACCCCCGCCCCCGGCGGCCCCGGCAAAGTGGCGGTCAAGCCCCAGGCGGCGAAAACCGCGCCCCCCGCCTCCGGGAAAGTGACGGTCGCGCCGGCCCGCAGCGGCGGCTCGCGGATCGCGCAGCAGGTGACGCCGCCGAAAACCGGTTTCCGGCTCCGCCCGCTGGATCTGGGGCTGATCGTCCTGGGCGTCGTCGGCGTGGCCGCGCTGGCCTGGGCCTTCCTGAGCAATAATGCCAATACCGCGGCCGGCACCTCGCCCACGCCCGACCCGAACGGCAGCACGACGCGGCCGGCCGGCCAGCGTACCCCGCTGCCGATCAACGTCGCCGCGCCCGACTTTACGCTGCCCGCCGCGGATGGCAAAACGTACTCGCTGAGCCAGTTCAAGGGCAACGTGGTGTTGCTGGAGTTTATGGCGCCCTGGTGCCCGCATTGCCAGGACGACTCGGCCATCCTGGACCAGTTGTATACCAACTACCAGGGCAAGAAGGTGCAACTCGTCTCGGTCAGCGCCAGCCCCTACGGCCGAAACTACGAAAACGGCGACGACACCCCGATCAGCATGGATGATATCATCTGGTTCCAGCAAAACTTTAAGGTCCCCTTCCCGATGCTGTTCGACCAAAACGTCACGCAGGCGGATGTCTACGGTATTAATCATTACCCGACCATCTTTGTGCTCGACGTGCGCGGTGTGATCAACTCGGAGCCCGACACGCCGCTGACGTTAGAGCAATTGTCCGCCGCGCTGGATCAGGCGCTCAAGGCCAGCAACCTGAGCCAGGACGCGGTGCCGGTCGCCGCCCGGGGCGGGGCCGGCCGGCCGTAGCGATGGCCCGGTCCCTGCCTACCGCCGACCCGGTCGCGGTCGCCGCTGCCGCAGACGCCGCCGCGCCCGCCCCGCCGACCGCGGCCGCGCGTCTGCGGCGCGCCCTGGCCAGCCCCTACCTGACGCTGGCCTCGCGCCTGGTCCTGGGCGGCATTTTCCTGCTGTCGGGGCTGACCAAGCTGGGCGCGG
>DATGEF010000384.1:0-2621 GCA_035310405.1 Chloroflexia bacterium
TCGTCCGTGAATAAAAGGGTCGGCGGGTTTGGAATGTGCTTTTCGGTCGGGACACCACCCCCTCTCCCTTGAGGACTGCGCGGATGGCACATAACCGGCCGCTTGGTCCTGCCCGTGGATCGGCCGGTGGGTGTCATTCGCCGGCACGGCGAATAAGCGTAGTCTAGCACCGGTAGGAGACCCTGTCAAGCAGCGCCGGTTTGCGGGGGCCGGGACCCGCGCCTGGCGTCGCGCGGCTTCCCGTGTATAATGACGGCATGCGGGTGTATGCCGCTGATCTATTCAAAAAGGAGGTGCGCAGCGTGACGGAGCAGATCAGGGCCACGAGCGGCTGGCTGCGGCGGCAGTATGCCACCGAGGACGGGCTGCGCGCCCGGATCGAAACGCATCTGCGGTATTCGGAGCGGCAGGACAGCTGGTACGACTGGTTGGCGGCGCTGCTGCCGGCACCGGCGGACGGTCCGCTGCTCGACGCGGGCGCCGGCAACGGGGCGGTCTTCGCCGCCGTCGCGCCCCGCCTGACCCGCAGCGCGCGCCAGGTGGCTCTCGATCTCTCGCCGGGCATGCTGGCCGCCGCGCGGCAGCGGGCCCGGGACGCCGGGCTGCTGCACGCGACGTTTGTCAACGGCGACATCCAGGCCTTGCCGTTTGCCGGCGGCCAGTTCGCCGTGGCGATGGCCAACCACATGCTCTACCATGTGCCGGACATCCCCCGGGCCGTGGCCGAGCTGCACCGCGTGCTGGTGCCGGGCGGCATCTTGATCGCGGCGACGAATGCCCGCGACAGCTACCCGGAGCTGTTCGCCCTCCACGCCGCGGGGATCCAGGCGCTTGGCTTACCGCTACAGCCGGAACGGCGCGCGGATGTGATCGGTCCGTTTAATTTGGAGGAGGGGGCGGCGTTCTTCACCCCGCTGTTCTCGGAGGTGACTGTCCAAACCCGCCGGGATGGGCTGGTGTTTACCGACGTGCCTGGCCTGCTGCGCTATTATCTGTCGGGACCGATCTATATGGGCGCGGCCGGTCCGGATGACCCCCGGGTGCGCCCCGCGCAGTGGGATGCCCTGGCCGATTGGATGGCAGCCCGCGTGGGCGCGGCCATTGCCCAGGACGGGGCCTGGCGCGTGGACAAGACGGCTGGTGCGTTTGTCGCGCGCAAGGACGCGCCGCGGGGCATTTGACAACCACTCTGCGCCAAGGAGACGCCTCCATGCCCCTGCCTAGCTCTGTGCGCCGCCGCCCGGCGGCCCTGTGCGCCGTCATCTTCCTCGGCCTGCTCGCCGGGGCGCTCGTGTCTGGGGGCGGACGGGCGCCGGCCACGGCGGCCCCGGCGCGCCAGCAGCCCAGCGGGGGCGCGACGAGTACGCCGACCCCCACCGCCACGCCGGCGTGCACGCCGGGCTGGCAGCAGGTGCCCGCGCCTGCCGGGAGTGGCGGCCACACCCGCCTGGTGGCCGTGGCCGGCGTGGCCGACGACGATGCCTGGGCGGTCGGCCACGCCGGCCTCCCGCTCCAGACGCTGACCGAGCACTGGAACGGCAGCGCCTGGATCAGTGTGCCCAGCCCGAACGGCGGCGCGAGCCAGAACGAGCTGCTGGGCGTGGCCGCACTGGCACCGCAGGATGCCTGGGCCGTCGGCTACGGGCTGACCAACGGCGGCCCCTTCCTGCCGTTCCTGATCCACTGGACCGGCAGCCAGTGGGCTCCGGCGCCGCTGCCCGGCACGGGCATCCTCAACGGCATCGCCGCGGTGGCCAGCGCCGACATCTGGGCGGTCGGCCACTACGCCAATGGCACTGCCGATCAGACGCTAGCCGCCCACTGGGATGGCCAGGCCTGGACCCGCGTGCTCCCACCCAACCCCGGGTCGGGGAACAATGCGCTCTATGCCGTGAGCGCCCGGGCGACGGACGACGTCTGGGCGGTGGGGGGCTATTTCGACCCGGCCCAAAATATGTACCACAGCCTCATCGAGCACTGGAACGGCAGCGCCTGGAGCGTGGTGGCCACGCCCGACCCGCCCGCGACGAGCTATATCCAATTGACCGGCGTGCTGGCCCGCGCCGCCGACGACGCCTGGGCGGTGGGCCGCGGCGCCGGCGCACGCACCCTGATCGAGCATTGGAACGGCACGGCCTGGAGCGTGGTGCCCAGCCCGAACGGCCCGGGTGGCCTAAGCATGTTCGAGGGCGTGTGGGCGTGGGCGGTCGACGACGCCTGGGCGGCCGGCTGGTCCGGGGACCCGGGAAACAACCAGACGCTGCTGGCCCACTGGGACGGGCAAAACTGGAGCGCCGTCACCAGCCCCAACCCCAGCCCGGCAGACAACTGGCTCTGGGGCGGCCCGGGCCGGGCGGGGAGCAGCCTCTGGGCCTTGGGCTCGTACTCCGACCCCAACGGCAACGAGCTGCCGCTGACCATCCGCTACCCCGCGGCCTGCGGCACGCCCACCAGCACCGCGACCGTCCCGGCGAGCAGCACCGGGACGGCTACTCCTCCCGCGACCCTGGCCCTGAGCAGCACCGCGAGCCCCACGGCCCCCGCGCCGACTAACTCTCCCGCCAGCACCGCGTCGCCGACGCCCACCGCCCCGCCGCCGGCGAGCAGCCCGACGCGCACTG
>DATGEF010000385.1:0-2695 GCA_035310405.1 Chloroflexia bacterium
CGGCCAGCGCCAGGCGGATCGCCTGCTCCGGGTCGCGCCCGATCTGGTTCACGGCCGCGGCGGCCAGCCCGGCGGCGGGCGGCGCCCGCAGTGGGCGCGGGATCGCGGTGGCCGCCGGCGACGGCTCCGCGCGGGCGGCCGCCGCCGACGGTTCCGCGCGGGCGGCGGCCGGCACGAGGATCAGGCGCGCCACGTTGCCGGCGGTCACGATCTGCCGCCCATCCGGGCTGTAGACAGCATGGGGCGCAAAACCGTCCGTGTACGGCAACGTCGCGCGCAAGCGAAGGGCTAGCGCATCCCAGAACGTCAGCCCATCCGGCCCCGCCGCCAGGATGGTGCGCCCATCCGGGCTGTAGGCCACGCCATACCCCCCGAAAGGCGCGGTCTGGATGGCCAGACCGCTGGCGGCATCCCAGAGCCGTAGCGTGCCGTCGCCGGTTGTCACCAGGCGCTGGCCGTCGGGGCTCCAGGCCACGGCCGCTAGCGCCCCGGTCCCGGTCAGGATGGCGCGCGGCTGCCCACTGGCGGCATCCCAGATCCGCGCGGTGCCGTCCCCGCTCGCCGTGGCGACCCGGCTGCCGTCCGGGCTCCAGGTCGCCGCGACCACCGCGCCGGTATGGCCGGCCAGTGTGCGGATCAGTGCGCCGCTGGTGGCGTCCCAGATCCGCGCTGTCTGGTCTTCACTGGCGGTGACGATCGCCAGCCCGTCGGGCCGCCAGACGGCGGCCCGCAGCCCCGCGGTGTGGCCGCGCAGCACGGCGAGGGGCGCTCCACTGGCCGCGTCCCAGATCCGCGCGGTGCCATCCAGCCCGGCGGTCACCAGACGCCGGCCGTCGGGGCGCCAGCCCACACTGCTGATCCCGCCCGGCAGCTGACTGCTCGGCACCTCGCCTGGATGGGCGGCGATCGTCTGCAACAGCTCGCCGGTGCGCGCATCCCAGCGGCGCAGGGTGCCGTCGGCGCCGCTAGTCGCCACCTGCTGGCCGTCGGGGCGGTAGCGGGCGTCGGTCAAGGCGCCGGCCGGCCCGTCCAGGCGGGGACCGCGGCCGGCGAGCCAGAGGCCCCAGACCCGGGCGGCGCCGTCCGCCCCCGCCGTGACCAGCCGGTAGCCGTCGGCGCTCCAGGCCACGCCGGCGATCCCGCCAGGGCTACCGGGCTGCACCAGTTCCTCGGCGCCGCTGGCGGCATCCCACAGGCGCAGTGCGCCGTCGGCGCCCGCGGTGACGATGGTGCCGCCGTCCGGCTGGTAGGCGAGACGCAGCAGGGCGGCGGGCGGCCCGCGCAGAGTCGCCGTCAGCACGCCAGTGGCGACGTCCCAGACGCGCGCCCGGCCATCCGCCCCGGCGGTGACGATCTGCCTTTCGTCGGGGCGCCAGGCCGCGTCGAGCAGCGCCCCCGGCGGCCCGTGCAGGGTCGCCGTCAGCACGCCCGTGGCCGCATCCCAGACACGCGCCAGGCCGTCATCGCCGGCGGTGAGCAGCGCGTGCCCCGTGGGGCTCCAGGCCACACTGCGCACGGCGCCCGCGTGACCGATCAGCGTGACCAACACCCGGCCATTGGTCGCGTCCCAGACGCGCGCCAGGCCGTCCGCGCCGGCCGTCGCCACGCGCTGCGCGGGCACGCCAGGGCTGAACGTCGCGCGATAGACGCCACCCGGATGCGCCCGCCAGGCCACGGCCGGCGCCGTCCCCGTGCTGGCCCAGATGCGGACCCAGCCGGCAGCGTCCGCGGCCAGGATGCGCCCGTTGTCGCCGAACGCCACGCTCAGCACCGGCGCCCCGCCCCCCCACAGCACGCGCAGCACCCGGCCCTGCGCGGCGTCCCACAGCCGCACGCTGCCGTCGGCCGCCGCCGTCAGCAGTTGCCCGTTCGCCGGGTCGTTCTCGCCGTAGGCTTCCAGGGAATAACGAGCGTCGAGTAGGGCGGCCGGCGCCGCGCGCAGCGCCAGCCGCAGGTAGACCACCGGCCGGGGCGGGGGTGGCGGCGGCACTGGGGCCAGCGGAGTCGGGACCCACACTCCACGCGGCGGCAACGAATCGGGCGGCGGCCCGTTCTCGGTCAGGGGTGGCTGGCGGGGCGTGGGCCCGGCGGTCAGGGTCGCCGTGGCCAGGGCGGTCGCCAGCGGGCCCGCGCCCGCCGGGCCGGTGACCGGCGCGCCGGCCGCGACCGTGACCGCGCTACCTACCACACCGGCCGTCGCCGTGCCCGCCGTGGCATTGAACCGGCGCGCCGCCGCCGTGCTCTGGGCGGCCAACGCCGCGCGCCGGTTCAACGCGTTCGCCTGATCCTGGTAGGCCCACAGGATCAGGCCGGCCAGCCCCAGCAGCAACAGGCCGCCGAGCGCCACCAGCCCCAGAGAGCGGCGCGGGATCATGGCGGGGCCGGCCGGGCCAGGGCGGCGCGGATGGCCGCCGTAAAGCGCGCCACCGGCCAGCCCAGGTAGCGATGCACATCCGCCATGTCGAGCACGCCGTCGCGGATGCTGAACATGGCGAGTAACTGCGGCTGGGCGAGCCAGTCTTCTTGCGCCGCGTCCCCGGCCGAGAGGAAGAGTATGTCGTAGCCGCTGCCGGCGAGCAAGTGACACGCGGCGGCGTCGCCAAAATCGCCTGTAGGCGTCCACAAGTTCACCCCGTTACCGGTGCCGGCCGGCTTTTTCAGCCAGCGATGCACGTTCATGAAAAACGGGACGCCG
>DATGEF010000386.1:0-6830 GCA_035310405.1 Chloroflexia bacterium
ATTACCAGTACCCGATAGCGGGGCATGCCGTCCTTTACGCAGACAGGAAAGGCAGCTGCACCGTAAACCGGCTGCCTTCGTCGGGCACGCTCTCGACGGTCAGCGTGCCTCCATGAAGGTCGACGATCAGACGGGCCAGGGTCAGCCCGAGGCCCATGCCGCTCCCGCGGCGCCCCAGGCTATGATCCGCCTGGTAATAGGGAGCGAAGATCTGATCGAGCGCGGCCGCCGGAATGCCGATGCCGGCGTCCTCCACCGTGATGATGAGCTGGCGCTGCCCCTCAGCGTACCTACTGGTGCAGAGCAGCAGCACCTGCCCGCCCGCCGGGCTAAACTTCACCGCGTTATGTACCAGGTTGCCGAGCGCCGTGCTCAGCAAAACGTCGTCAAGCAAGGGGCGCTGCGGCACCAACAACGGATCGATCGCGGCCTGGAGCACCACGCCCTGGGCGCGGGCGTAATCGGCATGGCGCCCGATCACCGCCTGGACCAGATCGGCCAGCGCGATCGGCTGGCGGGCCAGATCCTCCATCCGGGATTGTAGGCGCCCCAGCTGCAACACGCGCCCCAGTACCTCGTAGTGGTCGTCGAGCGCAGTGTATGCGACGCTGAGCCGTTCCCGCAACGTGTCGGACATCGGCAGCCAGAGCCCGTTAAGCGCCGTCTCGATAATCATGTGGACCTTGTCGACGGGCTCGCGCAGCTCATGGGCGGCCAGGCTCAAGCACTGCATCTGGGCGTGGAGGGCCGCCGTCGCCTCGGTTTGCGCCTGGGCATTCTTCAGCGCGATGGCGGCCAGGATCGCGAACAAGCGCATGGCTTCCCGCCGCACGGCATCAAAGTGTAGGGGCCGCCGGTAGGCCACGAACAGGAGCCCCACCAGCCCGGCCCGCGTGACCAGGGGCACCAGGGCCAGGGCCTGGACTGCCTCAGTCCAGATCCATTCCGGCAGGGTCGGGTCGCTATGCGCCGGCAGCTGTTCGACAAATAGCGGTTGGTTCGCCCGGGTCGCCGCGGCGGTCAGCACCTGGCGCACCAGGGTCTGCATCGCGAGGCTACCGGCCAACGCCCCGGCCTGCTGGTTACCACTTTGCGGCGGCACT
Organism: Chloroflexia bacterium; assembly: GCA_035310405.1. GTDB lineage: Bacteria > Chloroflexota > Chloroflexia > QHBQ01 > JAICKM01 > JAICKM01. Next base: position 1,104 of record DATGEF010000386.1, read on the forward strand.
TCCAACAAGGGGCCGCCCCCATTCCAGGGATGCAGCACGACCAGGTCGGCCCCCAGGGCCTGGCGGGCGGCCAGCACCACCCGCAAATAGAGCGGGTTTTCATCCGTTTCGTCGAGCAAGCCGGTCAGCGTATCGAGCAGGCCATGGATCTGCTGCGGCTGCGCCTGAAGCTGCTGCACCAACCCTTGCTGGATCACCAGCCCGGCCGCCAGCGCGGCGATGGCCTGGAGGACGCGGTAATCGTCCTGGCTCACGGCCACCGGGGTGGGGCTTTCGATAAGGATCGCGCCGAGGACCCGATCGCCGGCAGCGGCGGCGTTGAGCAGCGGCAAGGCCAGGCTACTCCGGGTGGCCGGATCGAAGATCGGATGGTCTTCGGGCCGGAAAAGCTGCAGATCGGACAGGTAGCGCGGCCCAGTCAGCTCCAGGAGGTGCTCGACTGGCATGGGGGGGGGCGCACCCGGTGCGAGAACGGCCTCCCCGGCTGTAGCCTGCAGGACCAACCACGGGGGCGCGGGCCGGCGCAGCAGCAAGTAGGCGGCGCGCGTATCGGTGATCTCCAGCGCGCTGCTTAACAAGCGCTCCAGGGCCGCGCTGACGGTACCGTCAGGGGTCAAGGCGGCAGGCACGGCCCCCCCCGTCCCTACTTCGATCAAGCTGGCACTCAACGCAGTCAACGCCGAGAGTCGCTGCTCCTGCTGCAGCCCTTCCAGCACCACGCCCAGGTCGGCGCACAGGGTGGCCAGCACCCGGGCGCTGCCCGATCCCAGAGGTCGGCTGTCCAGGGTGTGCAGCGACACCAGGCCAAAGGGGCGCCCGTCCACCCAGATCGGGACGGCCAAGCTATAATGCAGGCCAGCATCTTCCAGCTGACGAGGAGACCAGAGCTGAGCGCCGGGGGCGGCCGGCCCGTCCAACTGATCGGGCGCCGCCGCGAACAAGGTATCCAGTCCCGGATGGTCGCTGGGCAGGGCCAGCGCGGCCAGGGCCGGGGCGGCCGGGTTGACCCCGGTACACCCGGCCAGGACAAAGCGATCCTCGCGGCGGTCCAGCACATGGATCAGGCAGACTGGCACATTAAGCGCGTGGCAGATCAGGGCCGGGACCCGGGCCAAGACCTGGGCGCGGGGCACGGCCAGACCGGTCACGCTGCGCAAGGCCCGCGCGGCGTCATGTGCCTGGTGGTCGCCGATCAGGATCGCACCCTGAGCGGCCAGGTGCGCCAGGAGCTCCCGCTCGCTCGCCCCAAAGGCATCCTGATGGGGGCTGCCGATAACCAACACCCCCAACGGGGGGGATGTATGGTCTGCGTGCAGTGGCCCCTGGAGGGGTATGCAGGCCAGGGTACCGGTCGGGCCGGAGAGATATTGTGCCTGGCCCAGCCGCAGGGCCGCCACCGCCCCCTGGTAGGCTTCGGGGGGCAGGCTGTCACTCTGCCGGGGATAGCTGGCCTGGAGCATCAGGCGATCGCCGGCGCCGCGCAGCAGCACGGCGCCGACCGTGGCCGGCGTGTTCGACAGCGTATGCAACAGCAGATGGTGTAGCAGGCCCGGGGCGTTGGCCACGGCCCCAGCCTCCTGGTGCAAGGTCTCGATCAAAGCCAGCAACCGGCGACTCTGGATCTGGCCGCCGCCCTGTTGCCCGACCCACAACGCCGGCGCCAGGTGCCCGGCAGCATGGGTCAGCAGCTCGATCTCCCGGTCGCCAGCTATGTAGGGCCGCGCGCTCCAGAAGGCCAGCGCGCCGACCAGCGTCCCCCCGGCCGGAATCGGCGTCAGCACCAGGCTGCCCACGCCGGTAATGCCGTGTCGGGCGAGCGCGGCGCCGTCATATAGCACGGGCGCTGTGGCGTTCTGCAGGGCGCCGAGGAGGGTTTGTCCCGCAGCATCCCAGGGCACGCCGGGCCCGGGCTGCGCGCCCAGCGCGGCGGCCAGCGGCCGCCAACGCTCAGTATCGGGAGCCAGCACCGCAATCCCTCCGTCCGGGAGGTTACTGCTCACGGCGGCCACAATCCGGTCCCACATCCGCGCGGGCGGGCTCGCCAGAGCTTGGGTGAGGCGGCGGTGCAGATCGGCGAGCACAAACCAGCGCAGCTTTTCCAGGGCGGACGCCAACAACTGCCCCAGGCGGAGCAGCAGGGCGGCGTCGTCCGCCGTGAAGGGCGGCGCCCCGCGGGCCCGCTCCAGGACCAGCAGCCCGGCAGTCTGGGCGCTGGAATAGCCGCGGAGCGAGACGGCCACAGCCGGGCCGTGCGGGGCGGCATCCGCGCCGGCGGCCGCGTCGTGTTCATCCAGCAAAAGCACCTGGTTCCGCTCACCCGCCACCCCAAACAAGGGGTCGTCCGCCGGCAAGGGACGGCCGCCGAGCACGGCCTGGGTTCCCTCGGACCAGAGCCGGCGCAGGAGATGGAGACGGGAATCCTCTTGCCAGACGGCCGTGCCGGCCCAGGGGATCAACTTGCCCACTTCGTTCAGCGCGCTGCTCAGCAACAAGACCAGGTTGGTCTCCTGAGCCGCCCGCCAGGCAATCCGGGCGAAGACTTCGCGCTCCTGATGGTGCGCCGTGGTGCCGGCGCTTGTGGCCAGGGCCTGACCGCTGCGCCGCCCCACGGCGGCGAGGGCCGCCTGGTCATGGACCCCGAAGGGGCGCTCCGTCGGGTGCAGCAGCCAGAGCATGGCCTCGACATGGCCGGCACTGCCCAGCGCATGGGAGACCACCCGGCCCACGCCCCGCGCCCCGAGGTTGGCCAGGAGCGTGCTGGTCTGGGTATGGTCGACCGGCCCGCCGGGCGGCCGGGGAGTGAGGAGTTGGGCGGTCAACGCGGCCAGGACCGGGTTAAATTGATCCGCCGGCGCCCCCGACGAAACCGGGTATGGCTCGTAACCGTCCGGTGTGCGCCCGATGACCGTGGCCGAGTCCATGGCGGTCAGCTTGCGGGCGGCGTCCACCGTGGCGGCCAGGATCGTGGCCGGGTCGGCGTTCGTGGCCAGCGCCCGATCGAATTGGGCCAGTAAATCACTCTGGCGTTGCCACTGCAAGTCCGTCCACCAGTGGGCGACGACGCCGGCCAGCAGATCGGCCACAAACCCAAAGAGGGTCAGCTCAGCCTCGTGGAAAGCATCCGGGCGGGCACTGCTGGCGCCTAATACGCCAATGACCTGGGCACCCAGATGCAGCGGTAGGACCATCGTCGACATGGGCAGGAAGGGGTTGTCGGCATCGCCGGGCGGCCAGCCGCGCTGCTGGGCTTCGCCGGGAAAGTTGCCGCTGACCAGCGGCGTATCATGCGTGATCACCCACTCGGCCAGGCCCTGCCCGGGGCGGAATGCGCGCGTATGGCCGCCGACATACTCCCCATGATCATAAGAAAGCGGGTAGACGAGCCGATCGCGCTGCCGATCCAGGAGCGCGATATAGCGGTGCTCGGACGGGATCAGCCCGTCGAGCGCATGGTACAGCTGGCGCAGGGCGCGCTCCAGATCGGGTTGGCGGAGCAAGGCATCGCCCAGGCCGATCAGCGGGCGCAGGAGCTCGGTCCGGCCCCGGGCCAGCTCGGCGCGGCGATCCGCCAGGAGCCGGCCGATCAACTCCAGGGCCGTCTCCGGCTCGACCGGCTGCAAGAGATAGCGATCGGACAGAGCGCCGGGGCCGGGCGGGGGGGCCGCCGCGCCCGCCGCCGCGATCATCGGGATCAGGATCGTCGTCGGCGCCATGACGCGCAAGCGCTGCAAGGTCTGCGGGCTACCGAGCTCCGGCAGATCGGTGGCGATCAGCATCAGGTCATAGGGCTGCCCGGCGGTACGCGCCTGATCGGCCTGGTGCAGCAGGCGGCCGTCGTCGTGAACCATATGGACCGCGTAGTGACGACGCAGCTCGGCAAGGAGATCGCTCCCGCGCTCCCGCTCATCGGCCAGCAGGACCCGTATTGGCCTTTCCACTCGCATGCTCCTGTATCCGGCCATTTGGCTCAGCAAAGGGGGATATGTAGGTTGCCCCGCAATACCTGTTCCAGCTGATCTAGCCGTCCATTGTAGGGTATAACATACGTGGCGCCCCCTGTATATGCCCGCAACGCGATTTCATAATCGGTGCCCAGCGAAGTCAGCACCACCACCGGAATAGCGGCGGTCGTCGGGCTTGCTTTTAGCTGGCGCAAGACTTCAAAGCCATCCATGCCCGGCATTTTCAGATCCAGGACAATCACGTCCGGATGTAGCCGGCGGGCCTGCGTCAGGCCGGCCGCGCCACCGGGGGCCCAGACAATCTCCAGGCCGCGCCGCGTCAGATGTGATTGTAACAGATCGGCGCGGACTTGTTCGTCGTCGATCACCAGCAAGCGCCAGGGGTGGCGGGGCGGCGCGATAATGCGGGTGGTCTCGCGTCGCATATAGCCCACGGCCAGCCCCCAGGCCAGCGGCTCAACCTGGGAATTGGTGTATAGCGCGAGGCGTGCCACCGTCAACGCCTCGTCGACAGTGGCGCCCTGGGCCAGCTCCGCAAACAAACGCGCGGCGAGCCAGGGCGCGCTCCGATCGCTGATCGCCGTTTGCCAGCCGATGACGGCCGGGACCCCGCTTTCGGCGAGGGCCGGGACGAGGCCAAAGAGGTTCGTCTGCACCCCGGCCTGCCCGCCCCAACAGCTATTCAACAGGACCAGTTGTAGTTCCGCGGCCAGACTCAAGCTCACCGCCAGTTGCGCGCTGCTCAGGGGGGTCGCCTCCCCCCCCAGCGGCCCACAAAGCAGCAAGGGGGTGCCGCCGACAATGCCCGAATGGCCGATATAGTGGAAGATATGGGGCCGGGTACGCCGGACGGCGTCGAGCAGATCGGTCGCCCGATCGAGGGCGACATTGTAGACATCCAGATAGCTCTCGTCGACCAGCGGCGCGAGGGCGGTATTGATCAGGGCTTGCTCGGCCGCCACATCCAGGCCGAACAGCCGGCGGCCGGCATGCGTGGCCGGCCCCGCCACGCCGACGAGCACCCGCAACGGCAGGCGCTCCGAGGGCGCGTTGAGCGGGTAGAGGGAGGGGAGATTACGGATCAGGCGGATATCCGGGGTCAGAGCCAGAAAATGACGCAGCGTCGGATCGTAAAGAAACTCCCAGGGTAATTCCGCGATCTCCGCCGACATACTGGTCAGCACCAGCCGCAGGGCCGCGCCTTCGGCGCGCGCGCGGCCGCGGGCCTCCCGGTAGGCCGCCCCGATCGTGCCGTGGAAGAGCGCCTCGAACAGCAGACTGCCGAGCCGCACCACATCGCCCTCGCTGGCTTGCCGGGTCTGGAGACGCGTCACCAGATCCGTCAGGCCCGCGGCCGGGGCGGGAAACGCCAGGATCCCGTGCGCGCGCTCCCCCGGGCCAAGCACGGCTTGCACCTCGGCGCCCGGCGCCAGCCCCGCGCCGGATCCCGCCCCGATCAGGAGCTCCATACTGAGCGTCGCGGAATCGGCGCGCGCGCGTGGGCCCCGCAGGGCCGTGCTCATGCTACCGCCTGAACGTGGGTCATCAGCACCTCCAGCGACTCCAGGTGCTGTTTACGCAAAGGATCGGCGAAAGTGTAACGATCCAAATGGAGGATGATGCGCAGCCGGCTCGAAGCCAACTCGAACTCGGGCTGGCCGCGCAGCCAGCGTACGGCGGCAGCCGGGTTGCCCCCATAGCCCGCAATATCGCGGAGCACGGAGTCCAACCGGCGCTGCCCCGGCGCCAGCCAGGCAATGATCCG
>DATGEF010000387.1:0-3260 GCA_035310405.1 Chloroflexia bacterium
AGGGCGACCCCGGCCGGTCCCTCCGCCGCCCGGGCCTGGAGCACGGTTTGCATCGCCAGGGCACACGCGGTCGCCCGTTGACCATTGTCGTCGCTAAACCAGCAGGTAATGCCATCGCCATTGAAGCTGATCACGCTGCCACCGTAATGATCGACTTCGCCGATCAAGGCATCCAAGACCCGATTCAAGGTGCGGGTTACTTCTTCCGCGCCCCGTTGCGCCCCCAGCGCCTGGGCCAGCATTTCGGTAAAAGGCGTGAAGCCCGAAACATCGGCAACTAGGGCGGCGCCGGTGGCCCGATCCGGTAATATCTCTCCCCGGGCCAACGCCTGGCGCCGATCCATGGGCATGTAAATGCTCAATATTTCGATCATAAGGTCAGTCGAGCGGATGCGGATAAGGATTGAGGTCGGCCAGGGTGGGACGTGCTGTCCGGAAGCCCAGGCGCAGCGGCAGATCATACAGCCGGGAACCGCCGAGGCGGGGCTCTTGGGCGCCAAAAGCGATCGGCTGGCAGCCCGGCAGGATGGCGCGGGCGGTATGCAGCCCCAGCCCGGCCATGTCGGGCGGCGTCAGGTTATAGTAGAGCAAGTCTCTGCCGGTGGCCTGGCAATCGGCGACCAGTCGCTGCAGATCGCCCGTGACACTCCCGGTCTCCTGGGAAGTCCAATCGCTCGCGCTGAGTGGGCGATCCAACAGAAATGCCAGGGCCGGCCGGAGTGCCGGGCTGGAGTACAGCAAGCCATGATCATGCATATCGTTGACCCGGCCGGGATCGGCGACGAGGTCGGCCATCCGGGCGCGAGTGTCCGGCCGGCGTAGGCTCTGCCGGTACGAGGGCCGGATCTGGCCCACCTCCAAAAGCGCCTTGCGGGCGGCAACCGCGGGATCTAACGAGGCGCCCAACCCGGCGATCACTGCAGGTCCCGTGTTCCCGGGCTGTTGGCTGGCCAGCGCCAGAAAGACGGTGCAGGGGTGGTCTACCGGCAGCCGATAGAGGAGTAGATCGACGTGCCGTCGGGCGTAAGCTGCGCAAAAATCACGGATCGCCGCGTCGGGATGCGTGGCGGGATCGATCCGCAGGGCGGGCAACTGGTTGAACCAGGTGATCATAAAAGCGTCGCGTTCCAGGACTTCGTAGGTCGCGGCCAAAATCGCGCCGGCCAGGGTCGCTCCGGCGGCCAGGCCGTTCGAGGTCGCCGGGAAGAGGTATTCGGCCGGGGTCCGCGCCTGGTAGCCCATGAAAATGGCCAGGGCGGGGATGAAGATGGCCGCGCCGGTCACCAGCGAGCGTCCCTGCGCCCACCCGAGTGGGGTCGCGTCATCGTAGGGAGCGTAGGGTAGCTGGGCGTACTGCTCTGGCGCATAGAGTACCAGGTCGCGCGGATCGAGGCTGGGCCCCGCAAGATCGCCCCGGCGGGCGTAGACAATCTCCGCCGGATCTAGCCAATCGCTTGAGTAGCGCTCGACGGCTTCGCCCAGCGCGCTCGCCCGGGCGGCGGGCAAGGTCAACCCTTTACCCGAGCAATTCATATCCAGCGCCTCATCTTTGGTGCGGAAGTGGTGATTGGCTAAGTCGACATAGTAGATATACGGCAGTACCGGCTCGCCGGCGTCCTTCACATACAAGCCCGCCGCCTGGATAATGCCGGTACGCGGGCTCAACAATTGGGATCCGACCGTGAGCACATCACCCGCCGGCGCGGGGGATCGGATGAGCTCGGCGAGCGGTGGGTGGGGCCGTCGCCACTTTTTTTTTACCTGGCAGACCGGACAGTCGGGCTGCTGTAGCACCGGGTGCGCCTCGGTAGCCAGCGTCAACCCATTGAATTCGATGACCTTACCAGCCAGCGTGGGCCGTTGTAAGCCTAACAACAATTTTAGGATCTCGCCCGTCAGCAAGCTGGCGAGATACGGCGCGAGCGATGGCCAGATCGCCCGGGTGTGCAGCACGGGCCGTTTCTGCCCGTCCAGAAATTCTTCATAGGCCATCGCCGTCGTGAAATCGGGGGCACAGGCCACGTTGCGCATACGATAGCACATATAGCAGGCGGTCTGCCCGGGCAGCACTAACGGGCCCGCAAACCCCAGGGGGCCCCGGGCCTCGGCGTAGATCGCCGGCACCCCCGTTTCGATACTCGCTCGATTAAGCCAGTATTGGGCCGCGGTGAAGCCGCGGTCGAAACAGCCGACCAGGAGATCGCACTCGGTGGCGAGCGCCGCCAGCCGTTCGCGGGTGATCTCCGCCGGTCCTAGCTCCAGGGCGATCGGCGCGTCCCCTGCCGCTTGCCGCAGGGCGGCCGCCATAATTTCCTGGCGTGGCCGTCCTATGGCGTCCGGACCAACGCTGGGCAACAGCGCCAGGTTGCCCGGTTGGCACGGATAAGGATCGACCAGTGTGAGACGGCCGACGCCGCAGCGGGCCAGGAGCGCGGCCAGGTGGGCGCCCGGCCCTTCCAGGCCGGCGATCACCACATGCAGCCGGGCGAGCCGGTCCAACGCCTGACCAGCCGGCAGCCCGAGGGTATCGATCAGGGCGAGGAGCGGCGCTAGCGTGGGGGCGCGATCCTCCAATGGATCGTCCGTACAGTGCAATATCCCCGCGCCGACGAGCGTGTCTAAATGCGCCCGCAGGTCGGCGACGGCGACATCGGGCAGCTGGGCGGCGACGGCTGTCCAGGAACGCCGCCCATCCAGCAACGGGAGGACGCGATCCACCAGCAGATGGGCAACGTTCCCCCGTATCTGGATAGCGTGTGTGTCGGAGCGAAACAGCACCCGATCGTCGGCCAGCGGCACGACATCCATACCGGAGGCTGGCGAATAGAAAGGATCGGACGATGGACTCATAACTGAGAGTTAGCTCATAACTGCTATAGGATGATTAGCCGCCAAGACCGCCAAATCGGTCGCTCCCCCCGCCGCTGGACTCCCCGCTTGAGGTGTGCCCGCTGCCAGCATTAGCACAGGCGCAGGTGCTCTCGGCCCGGTTGGCACAGGCACAGGTCGCGCCTGCCCGATTCGCGCAGGCGCAGGTGCTCTCGGCCCGGTTCGCACAGGCACAGGTCGTGCCCGCCCGATTCGCGCAGGCACAGGTGCTCTCGGCCCGGTTCGCACAGGCACAGGTGGCGCCCGGCCGGTTCGCGCAGGCACAGGTGGCGCCCGGCCGGTTCGCGCAGGCACAGGTGGCGCCCGGCCGGTTCGCGCAGGCACAGGTCGCCCCCGGCCGGTTCGCGCAGGCACAAGTCGCCCCCGGCCGG
>DATGEF010000388.1:0-4454 GCA_035310405.1 Chloroflexia bacterium
CGAGAGCCCGGGCCTGTATGAGCAGTTCAGCCCGCGCCAGAACCTGACCTTTTTCGCCCGGCTGTATGGCATGCCGGCTGCCGCCGCGGCACGCGAGATCGAGCGCTATCTCCAGCGCCTGGAGCTCTGGGACCGCCGCGACGACGCCGTCGGCGGCTTCTCCAAGGGCATGAAGCAGAAGGTCGCGTTGACCCGGGCCTTGCTGCACCGGCCGACCGTCGTCTTCCTCGACGAGCCGACGGCGGGACTCGACCCGGAGAGCGCCCGGGTCGTGCATGATTTCATCCAGGAGATCCGCGGCGAAGGCCGCACGATTTTCCTCTGCACGCATAACCTGGACGAAGCCGAGCGGCTCTGCGACCGGGTGGCGATTTTCCGCCGCCACATCATCCGCCTGGGCAGTCCCCTGGAGCTACGGCGTAGCCTCTACGGCCGCCAGGTCGAAGTGCAGGTCGCCAATGCCGGCGCCCTGCCGCAGTTGGCGGCGGTCGTCAAAGCGCTGCCGGTCTGCACCTCGGTCAGTAATGGCACGCCGGACCGCCTGATCGTCGGCTTACAGGACATCGACACGCAGGTGCCGGCGCTGGTCAACGCCCTGGTCGGCGCCGGTGCGCAGATCCAGCGCGTGGCCGAGGTCGAGCATTCGCTCGAAGCGGCGTATTTAGACCTGATTAAGGCCGAGGACTGAGCCGATGGAACGCATCTGGATTATCGTGCAAAAAGAGCTGGCGCTGACTCTGCGCACCCGCATGACCCTCTTTACCGTGGTGCTGATGACCGTCATATTCGCGCTGATCCCCCTGGGCGTGGTCTACGGCTCCTCGCTGCTGGGCGCGGCGGCCAGCACCAGGCGGATCGACCCGCAGATACTGCAGGCGCTGCGGGACAGTAATCCGACCCTGCGGGACTTGCCCGCCGACGAGCTCTTCGTCGGCCTGCTGGTGTCCAGCATGCAATCGCTCTTCCTGCTGATCCCCTTGATCACGCCCCTGATTATCGCCGTCTATAGCATCATCGGCGAGAAGCAAACGCGCAGCCTGGAAGCCGTGCTGGCGACACCGGTCGAGACGAGCGAGCTGCTGGCTGGCAAGTGCCTGGCCGCCGCGATCCCCGGCATCCTCTCGGCCTGGCTAAGCTATACGGTCTTCCTGGTGCTCGCCGCCCCCGGGCTGCCCCCGGTCATTATGCGGGATGTCGTTTTGCGGCCCGAATGGCTGGTGGCCATGGCCCTCGTCGTCCCGGCCGGCGCGTTTATGGCCGTGATCGCCGGCCTGATCGTCTCCTCGCGGGCCAGCGACCCGCAGTCGGCCCAGCAGATCGGCAGCCTCGTCGTCTTGCCGGTGATCGGGCTCTTGATTGGCCAGGTCAGCGGGGTGGTGCGGCTGAACCTGCTGCTCGTCGGGCTGATCACCATCGTCCTCCTGGCCATCGACGCCGGCCTGCTTGCCGCGGCGGTGCGGCTGTTCCAGCGCGAGTCGATCCTCACCCGCTGGAAGTAGCGCCAGTCCAAGCCGGCGCCCGCCGGATAGCCTCCCTCAACCATCTTGTTGACAGCCCAGGTGAGACTCGCTAGAATACAAGGGCAACAGCATAGAGCTAACCTATCTCACGGGGCGCCTGCGGTCCAGGATCTTGGCGGAAGCGATTCCTATATGCGGCAAATCACCAATCGCCTGCGCATCGGCCCGGCGCTACGGTCTTTCATTGGACGCCGCATCCTGGGCGCCTTTACCCTGATCCTGGGCATGATCGTCCTGAACGCCGGCGTGACCTACCTGATGTTGGCGCGGCTGAACGATGCCGTGCTGCAAGAGCGGGCCGCGACCAGTCAGCAAATTCTCCTCGACCATCTCAGCTTTATGCTGCAGAACCAGCGATCGACCTACGAGCCGCTGATCTGGAACCAGCTCACCCAGCCGACGGCCCTCAGCAGCCCGACCCAGGCCAATATCGCGGTCCTGCGGGACCTGGCCCAGCTCCGCGACAGCTATCCCGGCATCCTGGATCGCGGGGGCGCCCTCTATGACTTCTTCGAGAGCGCGACCGCGCTGGCCGCGATGTACCAACAAGCCGGGACCCTGGCGATGCAATCACCGCCGGATTTCACCCAGGCCGAAACGATCTGGCGCAACCACCAGGACCTGGTCAATAACACCCCGCTGCTGCTGCAACACTTCCGCGATCAGGTGGCGTTGCAGCGCAACCAGCTGACCCAGCAGCAGGACGAGGCCCGGGCGACGGCCCTGCTGGTAAGCATCGTGTTGGGCGTGATCAGCATCGTCCTGGCGATTATCCTGGCCGTGATGTTGACCCGCCAGATTGTTCAGCCGGTGGCCCAGCTCAAGGAGGCGTTGCAGAGCGTGGCCAGTGGCGATCTCTCGTCCCGCAACCTGATTTACGGGCGCGACGAGATCGGCGACCTGCTGACCACTTTCAACGTGACCCTGGGCCGCTTGCGCGACCTGGTGGCCGCCATCCAAAACCAGGCACAGGTCATTACCAGTGAGTCCGGCCACCTCAAAGAACAGGCCTACGTGATTGGCGCCCGGACCACGCAGGAAGCCGCCGCCGTGCAGGAGACCCTCGCGACGATCGACGAGCTGTCGCATGCTGCCGCCCTGATTGCGACCTCGGCGAGCGAAGTGGCCGACTCCACGACCCTGGTGCGGGATGCCGTGGCCGATAGCCGCCGGGTCGTGCAGGCCACCACGCACGAGATGGGCCAGCTGCGCCAGCGGGTGCGGGCGATCAGCGAGCAGATCGGGACGTTGGCCGATCATGCCCTGACGATCGAGAGCGTCGTCAGCCTGATCGGCGAAGTGGCCAGTGAAACCCACCTCCTGGCCCTTAACGCGGCGATCGAGGCGGCCGGCGCCGGGCCGTACGGCACGCGCTTCTCGGTGATCGCGAACCAGGTGCAGGATTTAGCCACCCAGGCGAATACCGCCTCGGAGCAGATTCGGTTGCTGATCGATAACGTGCGTAACGCCATGGGGGAGACCGTGTTGATCAGCAACGAGGGCGTCGCGGAGGTCGACCGCGGCGTGCTGATGGTCGGCGACCTGGAGCGCGTGCATCTCCAGATCGAGTCGCTGGTGAACCGCACCATGCTGCTGGCCACGCATATCTCCCAGGCGACCCAGCAGCAGCGGGACGGCAGCAGCCAGGCCACCACGGCCGTCGGCCAATTAGCCCTCGTCGCCCGGGAGAACCAGACCCAAAGCCAGCGCACGGTCGACTCGGCCGCCAACCTGACGGCCGTGGCCGAGTATTTGCGCGAAGCGGCCGGCCAGTTCCGCCTGGACAACTAGCCGCGCCGGCCCATGAGTGATTCCACAGATCCCGCGCCCCTCGTACGGGATTATTATTTGCTGATCCCGCACCCGACCCGGCCCCAGGTGTTGATGCAGGCGGGAGCCGCCGGCTGGAGCTTGCCCCATTTTCAGTCGGCGGACCCCGATCTGTTCGCCGGCGGCCTGATCCGGCAGGAGATGCACGCGCAGCTGGGGATCGACGTGACGCTCCTGCGCACCGCCCTGGCCGATATCGACCCGGCGCTCCAGCGCTGGCGCTGGGCCGTGATCGCGGTGGAGAATCACAGTCCCGCCTGGGCTCCGCCGCCGGGCAACCACTGGGTCGACCGCGCCATGGTCCGGGATCTGCCGCTGGCGCAGCCCGAGCAACAGGAGACCATCGCCGCGTACCTGGCCGAGCAGGAAAGCGGCAACCTGCCGGGGCAACGCACCCCCTGGGCGCGGCCGGGCTGGCTGGCCCGCGCCACCGCCTGGATGGCGGCCGAGCTTGGCCGCCGCGACCTGGGGCTGCTAGGCCCCGTCGAGCAACTGAAGTCCTGGAGCATTTCCTGCCTGCTGCGCGGCTCCACCCCGGCGGGCACCGTCTATTTCAAGGCCACGCCCGATCTGCCACTGTTCGCCCACGAGCCGGCCGTCACGGCCACCCTGGCGGCCGAGTTTCCGGGACACATCCCGATGCCGCTGGCGGTCCAGCCGGCAGAACGCTGGATGCTGCTGGCCGATTTCGGCGGCACCCTGCTCGCCGCCACGCCCGACCCGGCGCGGGAGACGGCCCTGTGCGTCTTGGCCGCGATCCAGCAAGCCGCGGTCACGCGGGTGGATCGGCTGTTGGCCGCCGGCTGCCTCGATCGGCGCCTGCCGGCGCTCGTCGCGGCCATCGATCCCCTCATACGGGACACGGAAACCTTCGGTATCCTGGAGCCGGCGCAGCTCGCCCGCCTCCAGGCGGCAGCGCCCCGGCTGGCGGCGCTGGCGGAAGCGCTCGCCGAGTACCGGGTGCCGCAGACGCTGATCCACGGCGACCTGCATGACCACAATATCGCCATGCGGGCCGGGGTGCCCCTGTTCTTCGACTGGTCCGATTCCGCCATCGCCCATCCGTTTTTCGACCTGGCGACGCTGCTTGACACTCGGCATCTG
>DATGEF010000389.1:0-4814 GCA_035310405.1 Chloroflexia bacterium
GTGATCGTTGACGTGCTCACGGTCGGCGACCCGGCGCCCGTCCTGATCGGCAAGGGATCGGCTGAAACGAAGTCCTGAGTCAAAAGTCCTGAGTTGAAAGTGCGGAGTGCGGAGTGCGGAAGACGAAATGCTGACCGCTGACTGCTGACCGCTGACCGCTAACCACTTACGCACCAATGGGAGGAGGACATACCTGTGACCGACGAGCAACGCCCGCGCGGGTTGGACGCGTTTGACGAGGTGCGGCGGGCGATCGTCGTCGCCGCGCACGCCGACGACCTGGAGACTCTGATGGGCGGCACCCTGATCCTGTTGCGGCAGCGGGGGGTCGAGTTTTACCTCGTGATTTGCACGGCCGGGGACCGCGGCAGCAACGAGCCGGACTGGACCCGCGAGTCGCTGACCGCGACGCGGGTCGACGAAGCCCACGCCGCGGCCCGGCTGCTGGGCGTGGCCGAGGTCGCCTTCCTGGGCCACCCGGACGGCGAATTGGAGCCGACGCTGGAGCTGCGCGCCGCCCTGGCCCGCACCTACCGCCGGTTCCAGCCGGATGCCCTCTTCACCTTTGACCCGAGCGGCTTCCTGCTGAACCACCCGGACCACCGCGCCGCCGGCCGCACGGCGCTCGACGCGTTGATCCCCGCCTCCATGCGGCTCTACCATCCCGAGCAGCTGGCCGAGGGGCTGCAGCGCGCCGCGATCAAGCAGATCTTCCTCTGGACGGCCGGCACGCCTGACGTGTTCGTCGACGTCGGCCCGGTCTACGAGCAGAAGCTGGCGGCCTGCCTGGCCCACCACAGCCAGTTCCCCGCGCCGGACCGCCTGGACTGGCTGCGGCGCCTGGATGGCGAGCGCGGCCGGCGCATCGGCGTGCCCTATGCTGAGTCCTTCGGCGCGCTGAAGACGTTTTAGCCGTGGATTTTCTCGGGCTGGCGGGCTTCGTGTTGTTGGGGAGCGTCTTAGGCACGTTTGGCACGATCATCGGGGCGGGCGGCGGCTTTCTGCTCGTCCCGGTGCTGCTGCTGCTGGGCTGGCCGCATGAGCAGGCGGTCGGCACGTCGCTGCTGATGGTGGCGGCCAACGCCGCCTCGGGCAGCCTGTCCTACTGGCGCCAGCGCCGGATCGACCTGGCTAGTGGCTGGCGCTTTGCCGTGGCTACGTTGCCCGGCGCGCTCGTGGGCTCACTGATCGTCGAGCAGATCAGCGGCAAGGTCTTTAACATCATCTTCGGCCTCTTGCTGCTGGCGCTGGCCGTCTATCTGTTCCTCCGGCCTGAGAAGCGGACCCCGCCGCACGCGGCGGGCGCGCCCCCCCCCCCGCCGGCCGGCTGGCGCGGCTGGGGCTGGCAGGTCCGCGACTTTGTCGACACTCGCGGCGAGCACTGGGTGTACGGCTACGCCCAGCCGTGGGCGCTGCTCCTGTCGTTCGGCGTGGGGTTCATGTCGAGCATCCTTGGGATCGGCGGCGGGATCATCCATGTGCCGGCGCTGATCAACCTCTTTAACTTCCCGGCGCACATTGCCACGGCCACTTCGCACTTCATCCTGGCGATCTCGGCCACCACCGGCACGATCAGCCACCTGGCCCTGGGCCATGTGCGGATCGCGCAGGGGATTGCCCTGGGCATCGGCGCCATCGCCGGCGCCCAGGTAGGCGGGGCGATCTCCCCCCGCGTCAAAGGGGTCTGGATCGTGCGCAGCCTGGCCATTGCCCTGACCCTGGTCGGGCTGCGGCTCCTGGTGGGTTAACGCCGGCGCCGGCGCCTCTGTCAGCCGGGAAGGGGCGGGGCGGCGCCGGTGGGGGCGGCGTCCAGCTCGGCGCGGAGGCGGCGGATGGCCCCATCGTCCGGGTAGGTCTCCTGGCCGAGCTGGAGCAGGGCACTGGCATAGCGGCGGCGGTCGGTCTCGCCATAGGCCCGGGCGAGGGCCAGGTAGCCGGCCGCCGGCATGTCGTAGAAGCCGGGGACCGCGCCGAACTCGAATTCGGGATTGCGCTGGACGATAGCCAGAAACTCGGCCAGGCTCGATCCCTCCTGGCCGCGATGAGCCAGGGCGATGGCGCGCTGCGCCCGGGTGGCCAGGTCGTCGCCGTCTAGCAAGCTGACGCGGCGCGGCGGCAGCGGCACCGCCGGGCTGCTCCGGGCAGGCGCGGGGGCCGCCCGCCGGCGCCCCGGCGCCCATTGCAGATAGGCCCACAGCAAGAGCCCGCCCGCCGGCACGGCGAGGAGCGACCAGAGCCAGGCCGGCGCATTGCCCGCCGGGGCGGGTGGGCCGCCGCCCGCCGTAGCGGGGCCGGCGGCCGGGGCCACGATCGGGGCCAGGAAACCGGCCAGGTTCAAGCCGCCGCTGGGCACCGGGCTGGGGGTGGGCGTGGCCGTGGGCCGCGGGGTCGGCAACGGCGTCGGGATCGCCGCCGACAGATACCAGAGCAGCTCGGCGCGCCGGGCGACGGTCAGCGTGTCCGTGCTGTCGTCCGGCTGCTGGCTGAAGCCGTAGTCGAGGATGGCGGTGGTATCGGGATAGGTGTGGCCGAAGACCTCGCCCAGCACCACGGCGATCAAGCGGCGCCCGTCGCGGGTGGCGGAGGTGATCAGGCAGTTGCCGGCCGCATCGGTCATGCCGGTTTTCACGCCGTCCGCGCCGGGGTAGCGGGTCAGCATCTCGTTCGTGTTGCGCAGCCCGTGGCCTGGGACGGTATGGAAGACCTGGCTCACGACCTCGTTGAACGTCGGGTTGTGCAGATCGTACCAGGTGATGCTGGCCAGGTCATAGGCCGAGCTGTAGTGGTTGGGGTCGTCCAGCCCATGCGGGTTCATGAAATGGCTGTCTTGCAGCCCCATCTGCTGGGCCTGGCGGTTCATGAGCGCCACGAAGCGATCGACCGGGCCCGCGTCGGGCGGGTCCTTGAGCCCGCTGCCGACCGTGCGCGCCAGCGCCATCGCGGCGTCGTTCCCGGACGGCAGCAGCAGGCCATACAGCAGGTCGTGGACGGTTTGCGTCTCGCCTTCCACCAGCCCCATGCTCGACTCGCCGACCAGGTCGTCCGCCGTCGCCGTGACGACGTCGGTGACCGCGATCCGTTGCAGGACGAGCAGCGCGGTCATGGTCTTGGTGGTGCTGGCCTCGGGCAGGCGTTGATGGGCGTTTTTGGCGTACAGGATGCGGCCGGAGGGGTATTCGACGACGATCGCGGCTTTGGCGCCGATCTGGGGCGGGGCCGCCTGGGCGGGCGGCGCGGCATGTCCCACGGCCGGAACGCCGAGGGCCAGGGTGAGCAGAACCAGCAGCAGGCCAAGAATGGAACGACTGGGCAACGATCGGCTGGAGGATCGGAGGGCCGGGGGCCGGAACACACGCGTCTCCTGGCATAGGAATAGACTGGACAGCACGCAGACGTCACTTCTGCGCGGTCGGGCTTATTATAGCACGTCCCGGCCGGGCCGGCAAGGGTGTCCCGCCCCTCAGGTTTGCGCCGCCAGGGTCGTATCCTGTGTGACCCGCCGCGCTTCCCAGCCGCGATAGGCCCAGATGACCACCAGCAGTAGCCCGCAGCCGAGGGTATAGCCGCCCATCACATCGCTGAACCAATGCTGCCCCATCCAGATGCGCGACGGGCCGACCAGCAGAATCATCGCCGCCAGCAAGACCAGGAGTGCGGTGCGCAACAGGCCCGGTTTCAGGAGGCTGAAGGCCAGGTAAAAGCAGAAGCCGAAGACGAGCGTGTATTCGGCGACATGGCCGCTGGGGAAGCTGTAACTGGCCAGCTGCTGCACCACATGCACCAGGTCGGAGCTGGGCCGGGCGCGATGGACCAGTACCTTTACCAGGTCGTCGAGCAGGGTGGCGACCGCGGCCAGGGCCAGGAAGGCCGCCTCGGCCGGGCGCCGCAAGAGCCCCAGCCCGATCACGATCGCGGTGGGGAAGATAAAGTTCCAGGGGGTGAAGCCCGGGGCGCTCACGGCGAGCAGCAGCCAGTTCAGGGGGCCAAAGTTAAGGTCCTGGATCGCGCGGGTGACCGGCACGTCCAGGGTCAGCGGGTTCAGCAAGAGTACCGCGGCGGTGACTAGGCCGAAGACCACCAGCAGCCCCAGGCCGAGGCCGATGATGGCGCGGCCGCGGAAGAGCGCATGCCGGTGCTCCCGGGCCTCCTGCCGGGCGGCGCCGGGCGTGGGCGGCGCGGTGACGGCGGCGAGCGGGTTTTTCGTGTTAGCGCTCATGACGGACCTCCTGCAGGCTGGGACGAATTGCGCATACGTTGCCGAAAATTTGTAACCCTCTATAAGCAGAATTCGTACCTTAATGTATTGACAGCGCAGGGTGGGTATGGTAGGATAAGCACGCTTCAGGGTAGCCAGGTGGCGGAGGTGCTTCCTGGCGGGTGACGCCCTTTCATCTTCACCTAGCATGCGCGCAATGAGATCGGGAGAGCAGTCGTTAAGAACTGAAAGGAGCTTTAGATCATGTCGTACAATTATACTCCGGGCGCGGCCCCGCCCCCGGGTGGCCCGGCCACCCCGATGACGTCGGCGGGCGGTTTCCAGGATATTATCAATTCCTGGATGACCTCGCTGACGAAGCCGTCGATCGCCACCTATGCGGCCGAGGCGCCGCGCGCCACGCAGAACCGCATCATGCTGAGCGTGGGCGCCGCGGTCGTCGTCTCGGCGGTGCTGGGGCTGCTCAGCGGCGTAATCAGTGGCCACCCGATCGCCGGGTTTATCTCGTCGTTGGTCCTGACCGCCGTGGGCTTCGCCATTAACGTCGGGGCGATGTACGTCGGCGCCCGGATCATGAAAGGCACCGGCACGCCCCTCG
>DATGEF010000390.1:0-7523 GCA_035310405.1 Chloroflexia bacterium
AGCGTGCGCGCCGCCGACCCGGAGGCCGTGCTGATCGGCGAGTACTGGCAGAACGCCATCGGCTGGCTGTCCGGCGACGAGTGGGACGGGGTGATGAACTACCGCTTCCACGACGCCGCGCTGGGCTTCTTCGCGCCGGAATCCCGCCTCCCGGCCCAGGAGCTGGACAACCAGCTCGCCTCGATCCGGGAAGATTACCCGCCGAACGCCGTGCTGGCCTCGATGAACCTGATCGACTCGCACGACACACCACGGGCGCTGACACTCGTCGGCGACAAAAATCGCCTGCGGCTCCTGGCCTTGTTGCAGTTCACCAGTGCCGGCGCGCCCACCATCTACTACGGCGACGAGGCCGGCCTGGCCGGGGGCGCTGACCCCGACGACCGCCGCACCTATCCCTGGGGCCACGAGGACACGAGCCTGATCGCCTACTATCGCACGCTGGCCCAAACCCGGCACCAGCTCACGGCCTTACGCACCGGCCAGACGACAACCCTGCTCGTCCACAACGACAACCGGCTCTATGCCTATGCCCGGCAGGACGCCCAGGGCAGCGCCGTGGTCGCCTTTAACCTGGGGAGTGCAGAGCAAACCCTGGACCTCGACGTCCATGCCCTCCTGGCCGACGGCACAGTGCTGAAAGATGTGCTGACCAACGGCACGCCTTACACCGTGCAGGGCGGCCATCTGCAGGTGCACGTGGGCGCGGTCTGGGGCGCCCTGCTGATTCCGTAGCCGGCCGCGGCCCCGGGCGGCGGATCGTGGTTGCAAAAAATGGGTCTGGCGGGTATAATTATATACTTGTATCGTGCCGCATTGCGGGCCCCGCGAGCCCCGCAGGCCAAGATCGGCCCATGAGGGATGGGGCCAGGTTGCCGGTCAGCCCCCGGCACGGCGAGGGAAGGATCGATGGCTCATGAGCACGCGTAGTACCGCGCCGGTCTCGGCGGGGCGGCCCGGCCTGATGACGTTACTGGACCACGGCCAGTTGATCTGGCGCCTGCTCCAGGACGACCGAGTGCCGACTCTGCTCAAGGTGTCCATTCCGCTGGGGGTCGCCGTCTATGCGGTGACGCCCCTCGATTTGATCCCCGACTTTATCCCGGTCCTGGGCCAGCTGGATGATCTGGGCGTGCTCTGGTTGGGCATGCTGCTGTTCATTAATCTCGCGCCACGGGATGTGGTGAACGAGCATCGCGCGACCCTGGGGATGCCCCTGCTCCCCACCCGCACCCCGCGTGGCGCGGACGGGAAGACGACGATCATCGACAGCACTAATCAGGCCCCTGACCGCCCTTGAGTCGGTCCCCGGGACTCGGGGGCGCACATGACTGTAGAAGGAGACTTGGATGCCTAACAAACCGGTTCGGCAGAGCGCGAAATTCAAAGAACAGCAATATCGCAAGCGGATGGTGGCGCAGAGCCGGACCACGGGCACGACGACCGCTGCCGAGCTGGACGGCCCCCCGGACGAGACGGTCCGCGGCGACGGCCCGCCCGCCCCCGAGGTCAGCACGATGCGCTTCGCCCCCGCCGGCACCGGGACCGCGACAGCCACCCGGCCCGCGGCCGCCCCCCGCCGCCCGGCAAGCATGGCGATGCCGTCGGCCGTGCGCACCGCGCGGGGCCGCATCACGGCCCAGATGCAGGAGATGAACCTGGTCGACGAGATGCAGTTCATCCGCGGCGATATCCAGCGCCTGCTGATCCTGGCCGCCGCCAGCTTCGCGATCTTGATCGTGCTGTCGTTCCTGATTCACTAGGCACTCAGGGGGAGCAAGCGTCGGGATTCATCCACGAAGGACACGAAGGGCCACGAAGAAACGGATAGGTAGGTTCGCGCCCTGCTTTGCTATACCTCGACGGGAATCAAGCGCCCTGGACCGCCTGTGTGGCCCGGGGCGCTGCTTTGCGGCCGGTAGCTCCCTCCGGGCTACGGCCTGCCCAGCCAGATCCTGTACCGCGACCCTAGTGTAGCCTCCAGCGACTCCTTGGGTGATGAGGAGTGAGCACGCCTACGTGCGAACGTTGTCCCACCCGCGCTCGCACCTGGGGGTGCTCACTCCTCGCTCAACGATCGCCCAAGGGGTCGCTGGCACTTGCACTACTGCGTGATCCAGCCCAGCCCCTGGAATTGGACCTGGATATTAATAGTGGCACCGGGACAGGTGGCCACGTTAATCTGCCAGCGGCCGATATTGGCGATGTGGAAGTGGAGGTTGCGCCCAGGTTGCCCATTATCGTGATCGCTGATCGGGATATACACCGACCAATGCTCGGCGGCGGCTCGTTGGAGTGTGCTACAGAGATAACTAATGCCATTCCCGCCAACAACGGGCTGCCAGACGCCGTGCGAGTAGCTGTGCATCCCATCCCAGCCGATCGGGTAAAAATTATCGTGAGCGGCGGTTCCTTCACTGCCATCCGGATTCTCCGTGATCAGGTCCACGCCGGTCGTGGGGTCAAAGCCGTTTGCCGTCCAGGTAACCACATCCGCTTGCCCGCAAGAATTCCTGTAGCAAAGCAGGGACCAGTTGCCGGGGGAAAAACCCCACGCAAAATCGTAAGTAAT
Source organism: Chloroflexia bacterium (assembly GCA_035310405.1). GTDB lineage: Bacteria > Chloroflexota > Chloroflexia > QHBQ01 > JAICKM01 > JAICKM01. Next base: position 2,573 of record DATGEF010000390.1, read on the forward strand.
CCCCGGCGTGAGGCTCGCCGGGTCGACATTAATCGTCATCGGCCACATGGCCCAGCCATTCGGCGCGGGGGCAATGGCGGGCCGGCCCACCTGGTGTACGGGCGCGCCGCCGGCCCGGGCCGCGAGCCCCGCGAACCGCAGCGGCGGCCCCAACGCCGCCGCCGGCGCACAGGGCGGGCTGTTGGTCACCGCGCCATAGACGATCTTGGCGATCTGGCCGCGGGTGGCCTGGTTGTACTGGCGGAAGTACGGCCGGTTCTGGTTGTCGCACGGCTCACCCACGCCCCCGCAGCTGTAGCCCGAGATAATGCCGTGGCAGACGGCCGTTTCCACGAAGGTGTAGAAGGCCGTGCCCGGCAGCACATCGGCGAAGCTGCCCAGGACGGGCGCGCGCAGCGCCCAGCCGGCCGCCCCGACCACGATCTTGGACAGCTGGCCGCGGGTGACGTTGGTATACGGCCGGAAGTAGGGCCGCCGGCTGCCGTCGCAGGGCTCGCTTGGCCCACCACAGGCGTAGCCGCTGACGACGTCGTGGGCGACGGCCGTCTCGATCACCGCGTAGAACGGGAAGGTCGCCGGCACGTCGGCAAACGTCGGGGGGCCCGCCGGGGTCGTCAGCGGGATGCTGAAGCCAAGCACGACGATCTTGACCATCTGGGAGCGGGTCGTGTTGGTATACGGCCGGAAGCTGACCGTGCCGTCGCCGTTGGCGTAGCCGCTGATCACGCCGTGGCAGGCCAGGTAGAGCACCGGCGTGTAGAAGTAGTCCGTGGCGTGGACGTCGGTGAAGCTGAGCGCACAGGGCGTGGCGCTGGGGTTGGGTGTGTTGGTGGGCGCCGCCGTATTCGTCGCGCCCGCCGTGGCGGTGTTGGTCCGAGCCGGGGGCAGGGTGCTGCTTGGTTGCACAACAGCGGTGCTGCTCGGCGAGGCAGTCGCGGTGACTGTGCTGCTCGCCGGCGCCGTGCTGCTGGGCGCGGTCGTCGGGGTGCCGGTGGCCGTGCGCGTCGGCGCGCTGGGGGTCGGATCGGTCGTCGGGCCCAGGGTGCTGGTGGCCGTGGTGGTGGCCGTGCTGGTGGCCGTAGCGGTGCTGGTCAACATTAGCGGGGTCGGGCTAGTCGTGCTCGTCGCCGTGGCGCTCGGCGGCGCGGGCGTGGCGGTGGGCGTGGGCGGGCAGGCGCCCGGGATGTAGCGCTCCACCAGGGTCGCGCCGCCGTCCCAGCCGGCGGCCCAAACAGCGCCGCTGCGGGCGGCTACGCCAAAGAAGATGCCGGGGCTGGCGCTGGGGACGATGGTCCAGGCGCTCCCGTCCCAGTGCTCGGCCAGCGTCTGGTAGTAGTTGCTGGGGCCGGAGAGGCCGACGGCCCAAACATCGCCGCTGCTCGTCGCCGCTATGCCATAGAGATCGTTCAGACCCGACCCGGCGTTGGGGCTGGGCACGACGGTCCAGGTGCTGCCGTCCCAGTGCTCCACCAATGTCTGGTCTCCGGAGCCGGCATAGGCGTAGCCGGCGGCCCAGATATCGGCCGCCCCCAGGGCGGTCACGCCCACCAAAATATTGGTGCTCGTTCCCAGGTTGGGACTGGGCACGATGCTCCAGGCACTGCCATCCCAGTGCTCGACGAGGGTTTGGGTATCGGCATACCCGACGGCCCAGACATCGTTGGCCGCCACCGCCGCCACGCTAAAGAACTGGGCATTCCCCGCAGGTGGGGCGGGTGCCACGGCGGTCCAGGCACTACCATCCCAGTGTTCGGTCAGGGCGTAGCGGATCATTTGGGGGTAAGGGGTACCGACATACCCGACCGCCCAGAGGTCATTGCTGCTCACGCCCGCCACGCTAAAGAGCCAACTCTCTTGCGAGCCAAAACTTGGGCCGGGGACAATACTCCAGGTAGTGCCGTTCCAGTGCTCCACCAGCGTCTGGGTACCGCCGTTGTCGCCGTACCCGACGGCCCAGACATCGTTGGCGCCGAAGGCCGTGGCGCCCCAGAGCTCGTTGTTCCCGGTGCCGGCATTGGGGCTGGGGACAATACTCCAGGTGCTGCCATTCCAATGCTCCACCAGCGTCTGGGTACCTGTGCTGCCGACCGCCCAGATATCGGTGGCGCTCACCGCGGCGAGGCCGTAGAGGTGGTTGTTCGCGGAGCCGCCGTTGGGGCTCGGGACCACCTGAAAAGTGCCGCACGGCGGGGTGGTCGTCGCCGTGGCCGTGCCGGTAGCAGTGCTGGTGGGCGGCGTGGTTGCCGTGGCCGTCGCCGTGCTGGACGAGGTGGCGGTGGGCTGGGCCGTGGCGGTACTGGTCGACGTATTCGTGGCCGCCAGCGCGGTGAGGGTGGCAGTCAGGGGCGCGGTGGCCGTCGCCGTGCTGGTCGGCACGGTCGCGGTCGCCGTGCTGGTTGGCAGAGTCGCGTAGTAGATCTCCAGGCTGGTCAGCGGCGTGGCGGGCGCGACCTCCGTGTAGCCGCCGACCACGTAGATATGGGTGCCGTCGCCGGCCGCGCTGGCGTTGCGCCGCGCCGTGTTGAGCGCCGGGCCGGCCGTCCACTGGTTGCCGGCCGGGTCATAGATCAGCACGGCGGGGCTCGGGTTGGTGGTGGTGCGGCCGCCGCCGAGCACCCAGATCTGGCCGGCCAGAGCCACCGCGGCGCTCTCGCCGGTGGCTTGCGGCAGGGCCGCCAGGGGCGTCAGGCTGTCGGTCGCCGGGTCGTAGCGCAGGAAGGACGTCGTGTCGTCGAGGTTGAGCCCGTTCCAGGTCTGGCCGCCGGCCAGGTAGATGGCATTGCCGAGGCTGGCGGCGGCCGGATAGGCCAGCGGCTGGGGCAGGTGAGCGGTCTTGAGCTGCCAGCGGCTGCCGGGCGCGCGCGCCGGGTCGAACTCCCAGATGGTGTCGACGGCGGCGCGCGGGTTGGTCAAGCTGAAGCCGCCGAGGATATAGAGCCGGTTATTGACCACGGCGGCGCCGCCGGGCACGGTGTTGGAGATGGCCACTTCCGGCCAGGGGTCGCTGCTCAGCGTGGTGAGGATATCCGCCACGGGGTCGTAGAGCCGCACATCGCCGACCGCGGTGCTGGCCGCGGCGTTGGTGGCGGCGGCCGCACTGCCGCCGACGGCGACGACGAGGGATTGGCCCCCGATGGTGAGCACGCCCGCCGCCAGATTGCCGACGGACGCGTTCGGGAAGGTCGCGGTTTTGGTTATCCAGGTATCGGCGGCGGGGTCATAGGCCTGGGGCGCGAGTAGGTCGCTGGCGGGCAGATCATTGGTGCGCCCGCCGAGGACATAAACCTGGCCGGTCGGCGGGAAGTAGACCGCCGCACCGCGCACCAGCAGGCTGGGGAAGGGGGCGCCGAGCAGCCAGCCGCTGGTTTGGGGCGCGGCGGCCCGCGGGCCGGCCGGCGCGGGCGCAGGGGCCGCGGCCTGCGAGGGTCCGCCCGGGCGGGCCAGCAACGCCAGCAGGAGCAGCGCGCCGAGCGCGGCCCACCATCCGCAACGCCGGGAGAAATGGAGCGTCGTGTGCAACATCGCTGTCTCCTAATATTCGTCTGGGGGCGGGGGATCTAACGGCCGGTACAGCAGAGCAGAGTAAACTCGGTCAGGCGCCAGCCGGGGCCGAGCTCGATCAGCCGGGCGCGCAAGAGCGGCACCACGGCCCCGGCGGGGGGATCGGTCTTGCGCCAGGCATAGCCGCTCAGGGTGACGATCATGGCCCCATCGGCTTGCGGGGCGGCGTCGGTGTTCAGCACCTCGGTCGTATAGCCCTGGAGGGCGGCCGCGGCCCGCGTGATCTGCGCCTGGGCGTCGGTCGGTACGTGGCCGGGTGCCCAATAGGTGTTCGCGTCGGCCTGTTCGTTGTGGACCAGAAAGTAAAAGAAGTTCCGCGCCGCGCCGCCGGGGATGCGCGTCGTGCTCAGCTGCTCTAAGCAGCCGCTCGTCAGCGCGCCGAGCAGCAAGAGGGCGGCCAGCGTCCGGGTCAGCCGAGGCCGGCGCCCCCGCTCAGGGACCGAGGGGGTCGGATGCATAGCGGATCTCCATCAGCGCCTCGTCGACGGCTTCCCGGATCGTCGCATCCGCCTCCGGGGCCAGCATCTGCAAGGCCTGGATGGCCACGCGGCCCCCCAACTGGCCCAGGGCGCCGATCGCCGCTAGCTGCACCTCCAGGTCATCATCTTCGAGCAGGGGCAGGAGCGCCGGGACGTTGGCCCGCTCGCCCAGCTCACCGACCGCCTGCGCCGCCTCGAAGCGCAACATCGGCTCCGGGCTATGCAGCTCCTGCAGCACCAATGGCGTCCAGCGGCGGCTCATATTGCGGCCCATCGCGTGGATGGCACTCGCCTGCAAGAGCTGCGACCCGCCGCCATAGGCCCGCGCGATCTCCGCTTCCACGTCCGGGTTCGCGCAGAAGTAGGCCACCGACTCGAGCGCGCGGCGGCGCACTTCCTCGGTAGCGGCGGGGTCGCGCACGGCGCGCAGCAGGGCGCTACGCAGGCGCTCCGGCCACTCGCCCTTCAGCTTCCCGGTTTCGGCGCGCAGGGCGGCGGGCCCCAGGGCATTGGCGGCGGCGGCCCGCACCGCGCTGTCGGCATCCGCGTCGAGCACGCCGATCAGCCGGCGCACGGTGTTGATGCTCTCATCCTCGACCAGGCCCTCGATCGCCAGACGCCGAACCTGGGCATCGGGATCCGCCAGGAGCACCCCGAACACGGTCGTGAAATCATACTCGATATTATCTTCGGCCAGCGTCACCAGCGTCGCCACGATCTTGCGGCGGCGAGCCAGGGCAATGCCGGGCCACATCAAGGCCAGGGTCGCCCGGTGCTCGCTGGGGATATCGGAAAGAAAGGTCAGACTGGCCGCCGGCAAGGGATGGTCGTCGGCGATGATTCCGTTGAGCGTGGTTGCGAAGTCCATGGGTGTATCCGGGGGTCAGGGATCGGGCGTGAAGGAGGGAGGG
>DATGEF010000391.1:0-6520 GCA_035310405.1 Chloroflexia bacterium
CAGCGCTTCGGCGGCAGCAAGCTCCAGGCCTATTTGAACGATTAGGGGTTGGGGGTTGGGGGGTTGGGGTACGGTTGGTGACGCTTATTGATATAGGAAGGCGATCTGCTTTGTCGCGTTTCCTCGCCGGCGGGGCCCTCCTGCTGGCTTTGAGCCTGGTGCTTAGCTGTGGCGAGAGTCCGGTAGCGGTCACGGCGCTTCCTGCGCCGACCTATACGCCGTTGCCGACTTATACGCCGCCGCCGACCTACACCCCCTACCCAACCTACACCACGGGGCCGGTCCCGCCGACGTCGGCCCCGCTGCTCTCCCCCCTCGCCGAGTCGCCGACGGCCGATGCCGCCGCCACCCTGACGGCAGGCCCGCCCGCGACGGCGACCCCCGGCGGGGCGCTCGATGCGGCGGCGATCGTGGCCGCCTTGAAGGGGGCGGGCCTGCCGGTGGGGCGGAGTGTTCTCTACACGCTAGAGACCGATCCAAATCAGCTGTTGGGCCGCCCGAATGGCTATCTGAGTAAGGATACCTTCCATGATACGCGCTTACCCCTGGGCGCGGCCAGCCCGGTCAGCGTCGCCAGTGGCGGCAGTGTGGAGGTCTTTGCCGATCCGGCGGGCGCCCAGGGACGCGCGGATTATTTCACCAACCTGGCCAAGCAGACGGCGGTGCTTAGCGAATATGATTACGTGCAGGGGCCGGTGCTCCTGCGCCTCGCGCGCGCGCTGAAGCCGGCGCAGCGGGCGGAGTATCAGAGTGCCCTGGCCCAGATCGTCGGCCCCAGCGCCGGCCTGTCGCCCACCGCCTCCCCGACGGCCTCGCCAACCCCACCCGCGCCGGCGACCGAGACGGTCGCCTCGCCGGCCACCGCCACGAGCGCCCCGGGCCCCACCTCTCCCCCCGTGGCGCTGACTGCGGGGGCGACCGCGGCCGGCACGGCCCTGCAGGTGGTCGAATACTTTCCGTATACCGACAGCAGCGGCAACCTGCATATTATGGGCGCGGTGCGCAACGCGGCGGGGGTCCTCCTCAGCCATCTTACAGTGGTCGCCACCGTGACCGACTCCAGTAGCGCCACCCTCGGCACGGGGGACGATAATCTGCTGACCCTCTTTACCTTGGCGCCCGGCGTCACGGCCCCCTTTGCCATCCAGGTCGGGAAAGTGACCGGGACGGTCGCGAACATCGCTATTGTGGGGCAGGCGGTCCCCCTGGACCCGACCGCGATCAACCTGTTCATCCTGGATACCGTCTTGCCGGTCGCCGATGATCACCTGATCCCGCCGGGGGCCGGCACCGCGAGCGCCCGGATCACCGGCCGCGTCACGAATCCCAGCGGCTTGACGATTGAGAGCGTGCGCGTGCTGGCGCTGGGCTACGACGCCGCCGGGAAGCTGGTCGACGTGGGCAAGGTGTACCCCACTCCGGATTCGATCCCGCCCGCGGGCGCCGCGTCGTTTACGCTGGAGTTCGGCCGCCCAAATACCGCCATCGCCACGTATCAGCTGCTGGCCGAAGGCGAGCGCAAGCAGTCGCCGCCCGCCCCCTGACGGGCGCGATCCGCATCCCGGGCCCGCTTAGTACTGGCGCAGGGTGACCGGATCGGCACCGGCCGGCACGCCAAGCGCAATCCCGTACACCGGTAACTCGCCCTCAAGATCCAGCGCCAGTAGGCTAGCCAGCTCGCTGTCGAGGAAGCCGCCCAGGTTGAGACTGCCCAGCCCTAATGCCGCCGCCGTCAGGTTCAGATTCTGGGCCAGATGTCCCGCCTCCAGCAAGATTAGGCGGTACCCCCGATCCGCGTATTTCCACATCGAACGCGCCGGGACCATCGTCAACACCACGATCAGGCCGGCCTGGGCCACATAGGATTGGCCCATGAACAGGTCGGCGATATACGTGGGGGCCAGGTCAATGGCCTGAAGCTGTTCGAGGGCATGGGTCAGCACCGCATAGTGGTAAATGCCGGGAGCGAGCCCCGTGACCTGGCGAACCAGGAGATAGACCTCCAGGGGATACAGGGCGCCGCCCGAGGGCACCGGCCGCACCAGAAACTCCTGGTCGCCGAGCACGAGGTGGCTCTGGATGCCATACGCCGCATGCAGCATCGTCGCCAGATCCCCCAGCTCCACCGGGGTATCCGCAAACTGGCGGCAGGCCAGGCGCGCCGCAATGGCTTGCTGGAGCGGGGCGGCGAGGTCCGCCGGGGCCGGCAAAGGAATGACGGGGGTGGTGTAATACTCTTTAAAAGGCGCTTCCAGTCCCTGGATACCGTGGCTATCGCCGGTCTGGTACGGCCAGTAGCTGGTGTTGCGGTGAAAGCTCCAGGCGAGGGGGTGATCTTCACGAAACATGGGTGGCTCCCGGTTAGTCGAGGGGATGAGGATACGGATTCAACTCCGCCAGGGTGGTCGGGCGGTTTGTGAAGCCCAGGCGCTGGGGCAACTCATATAAGCGGCGGCCGCCGAGGCGCGGCTCCAGGGCCCCGAAAGAGATCGGCTGGAACCCGGGCAAAAGGGCGCGGACCGTATGCAGGCCCAGCGCGGCCATATCCGGCGGGGTCAAATTGTAATAGAGGAGATCCCCGCCGATCGCCCGGCAATGGGCGGCCAGCCGGTGCAGGTTGCCGCTGGCGCTGCCGGTATCCTGCGATGTCCAGTCCGCGGCCTCCAACGGGCGCTCCATTAAAAACTCCAGCGCCGGCCGGAGCGCCGGGCTGGAGTAGAGCAAGCCATGGTCGTGCATATCGGCCACGCGCGTGGGATCGGCGACGAGCTCGGCGACACGGCGGCGATGCTCCGGCTGTCGCAGGATCTGGCGATACGAAGGCCGGATCTGGGCCGCCTCCAGGATCGCCTTACGTGCGGCGCGGGCCGGGTCCAGGTCGGTGCCCAGGCCGACGATAACGGCCGGCCCCTCGGCCCCATCCTGCTGCACGGCGAGGGCCGCAAAGACCGTACAGGGATGATCGGTCGGCAAGCGGTAGAGCTGGATGTCCACGTGCCGCCGGCCATAGGCCGCATATAGGGCGCGGATCTCGGCGTCGGGGTGGGTCGCCGGATCGGTACGCCGGGTCGGCAGACGGTTAAACCAGGTGATCATAAACGCATCGCGCTCACAGATCTCGTAAACGGCCGCGAGGATCGCGTTGGCCAGGGTCGCGCCGGCTGCCAGGCCATTGGAGTTCACCGAGAAGAGGTACTCGCCCGGCAGCTCCGCCTGGTAGCCCATGCCCGCCGCCAGCGCCGGGATATAGACCCGCGCGCCGGTGACCAGCGAGCGGCCCCGCACCCAGCCCAGCGTGGTCGCCTCCTCATAAGGCGCATACGGGATACGCGCATACTGCTCCGGGGCATAGAGGACGAGATCGGTGGGATGGACCCCCGGTCCATCCAGGTCGGCCCACCGGGCATAGAGGATTTCCTCCGGGTCCAGCCAGTCGCTGGAATAGCGCTCGACCGCCTCGCCGAGCGCGCTGATCCGCGCGGCGTCGAGGGTCATACCCTTGCCGGAGCACTTCATGTCGACTTCGTCGTCGCGGGCGCGAAAGTAATGATTCGCCAGATCGACGCGGTACAGATAGGGCAGCACCGGCTCGCCCACCTCTTTGAGATAGAGCTCGGCGGTGTCGACGATGCCGGTGCGCCGGCTCAACAGCTGCGGCGCGAGGGCCAGGATATCCGCGGGCACGGCACCCGCGAGCGCAAGGTCAGCGAGCGGCGGGTGGGGCTTCAGTCCCTTTTTTTTTACCTGGCAGACCGGGCAATCCGGGTGTTGCAGCACGGGATGGGTTTCCGTGACCAGCGTCAGCCCGTTAAACTCCAGCACTTTGCCGGCCAGCGCCGGGCGCTCCAGCCCCAGCAAGACCTTCAGGATATCGGCGGCCAGCAGGCTGGCCAGGTAGGGGGGCACGGTGGGCAGCACCGCGCGGGCGTGCAGGGCCGGCCGCTTCTGCGCGTCGAGGAACTCTTCATAGGTCATCGCCGTGGCGAAATCCGGCTCACAGGCGACACTGCGCATGCGGTAGCACATATAGCAGCCGGTCTGACCGGGGAGCACCAGCGGCCCGGCAAAGGCCAGGTGGCCCCGCGCCTCCGCATAGATCGCCGGCACGCCGGTGGCCACACTGGCCCGGTTGATCCAGTGCTGGGCGGACGCGAAGCCCCGGTCAAAACAGCCGACCAGTAGGTCGCAGTCCACGGCCAGCGCCGCCAGGCTCTCGCGGCTGATCTCCGGGGGCCCCAGATCCAGGATGGAGGCGTTGGTCTCGGTCCCGGGGCGACGCAGGGCGTCCGCCAGCGCCTCCTGTCGGGGCCGGCCCACACTATTGGGCCTCAGGGGCGGCATCAGGCCCAGGTTGCTGGGCTGGCAGGGATAGGGATCGGCCAGGGTCAGGCGCCCGACCCCACAGCCGGCCAGGAGTGCCGCCAGATGGGCGCCCGGCCCCTCCAGACCGACGATGGTTACCCGCAAAGCGGCGAGCCGGTCCAGGGCTTCTCCGGTGGGCATCCCCAGGGCATCCAGCAGGGCTAAGAAAGGTGCTAACTCGGGGGCCGGATCCTCCCGCCGGGCCGGGGTATGTTGGAGCACCCCAGCCTGGACCAAAGCATCCAGGTACGCGCGCAACTCATCTGGAGGGATGTCCGACGCCGCTGCGGTGAGCGCCGCCCAGGGGTGCCGCCCATCCAGCAACGGCAGCAGGCGCCCGACGAGCAAGTGTGCTACATCCCCCTCGATTTGGAGCGCCAGGGTATCGGAGTGACACAGCACGGAGCCATCCGCCAGCGGCACAACATCGAGGCCCGGGATGAGCGAATAAAAAGCATCGGGCGCTGGATTCATGACAGCAACTAGACCTCAGTTCACAAGCAGCGCCAGGGCTCCCGCTAGGAGCCCTGGCGCCAGGGCTGGATTGTTAACCTACGCTGAGCGAGGGTCTAATCGATACTCAGAAGAATCAGTCGCCAAGCAGCACAAACGGAGCAGCGGAACTGCGGGGGGCCAGAGCGGCGCTGGCGCGGTTGGCACACGAGGCCATGGCGGCGCGGTTGGCACACGAGGCCTCGGCAGCGCGGTTAGCGCACGAAGCCATAGCGGCGCGGTTAGCGCACGAAGCCTCGGCAGCGCGATTGGCGCACGAAGCCATAGCGGCGCGGTTGGCGCACGAGGCCTCGGCAGCGCGATTGGCGCACGAAGCCATGGCGGCGCGGTTGGCGCACGAGGCCTCGGTAGCGCGGTTGGCGCACGAAGCCATCGCGGCGCGGTTGGCGCACGAGGCCATGCTCTCCGGGGTGGCGGCCGTCCCCAACTCACTATTTGCCCGTCCCAGCCGCAAGCTCTTCAACGGGTTATCCAATTCCACAATCCGCATATTCACTGGCAATACTCCTTAATTGAAATTAAATTGAAATTAAATGGAGATTAAGTAAAGCTGCAATCGGAGAAATACATCGAGGGACAAGGCAGGCATTGTACACCGGATGATTCACCAAATACAGAGGGCATCGGAAATTAGTATATCATAACTAGCTTACCAAACACCTTACGATCAGCTTACTTAAAAATTCCCTGTAAGAAACCGGAGCACGCGCGCCCAGGAGTCAGCTTCGGCGAAGGCCCGATCTTTCGCATTGCCTCCGAGGCTCATCAACTCATTCCCAATAGGGTGGCGGAACTGCGGGCTGGTCGTCGGCAGATAGGGGAACTGGATCCTATGCCCCGCTCCAGGGTAACTGAGGTGTTGGTCCGGATAGGGGTGGTGGCTGGTCTTTAGACGCTCCATGATGAGTGTTGAGAGTTGGCCTGCGGGCCAGATATGATCCTCTTGCCCGGAAACCAACAGCACCGGGCCGGCAATCCGCTCGACCGGGATTGTCGCCTGTTCCCTGGCCGGGTCGTCCATCGCGAACTCCTTTAAGAACGGCAGTGGCACGCCGCGATAGGACCAGGCCGATTGGTCGGCTACCCCGGCCTGGCCCCAGCCGGCAAAAACCAAACCGCTCCCGCCATAGGCGACCACGGCCCGGATCTGCGGGAACATCGTCCCCAGGAGGAGGGCCAGCTCCCCGCCCCGGGATCGGCCCAGGACCGCCAGCCGATCTTTCCGTATGGTATCCACCGTCTGCAGCCAGGCCAACGCGGTTGCAAAGTACTCCAGCGGGATATTAACCAATTCCTCGGGGAGCCCGTCAGTGGCAAAATAAGCGAGGGCCAGGCTAACCAGGCCATGCGACGCCAGGAGCGCCGCGGTTTCCTCTCCCAGGCCCCCTACGGAACCGCCCAGGATGATAACGCCGGGATAGAGGCCTGGGCCGGACGGCTGAAACAAGGTGCCCACCAGGCCCTGTTCCCGGATCGATGTTCTGACTATATCCGGGGCCATAAACAACCGTGTGAGGGTCGCAGACGCCGCCGGCTGGCCGCCCACCTGCGCGAGGAAGGTCATAGTCGCGGGAGCAAGCCCCGTTTTGCTGAAAGGCGACACCTCGTCGCCACCTGCCGCCAGGGTCATCGACCAAAAGAGGCC
>DATGEF010000392.1:0-3363 GCA_035310405.1 Chloroflexia bacterium
CGTAGTCGATCGCCGGGTCGGCCATGACGATGTCCGTGTGGCTGGTCGGGAAGTAGCCGCCCCAGACCGTGGTGATCTGCGGGAAGCGCGCCTTGACCGCCCGGGTATGGGGCACCGCCCGGCTGAGCTGGGGGCCCGGCATGACCGTGACCAGCAGATAGCGGATGCTCGGGTCCGCTTCCAGCAGGCGCAAGAGCGTGGTGCCGGCGTCGGGGTCCAGGTTCCCGTCGACCACCATCCAGGGATAGTGGCCCTCGAACACGGCGGCCAGCGACAATATGCTGATCGGCAGGCGGTGCTTGCTCTCGGCCGCGCGCGGGTTATACAGAATCAACATCGGCCCTCTCTCCTCTACTGCTACTGCAACTGCTGCTTCAGCTACTGCGGCCGCCGGGCCAGGTCAGGATATACAGATACAGCACTTCGATCCAGATATCGCGCCGCGCGACCTGGGTGAGCTGCGCGTCCGGCGCGGCCAGGTGGGGCAGGACGGCGGCCAGGTCCGCCGCATCGCCCAGGACGAGCAGCACCCGGCCGCCCGGGGCGACATGCGCCGCCACCCCGGCCGCGAAGCGATCCAGCCATTCATAGGCCGGCCCCGCCAGGAGGGCCCGCTCGGCCACGGTGTGCGGCGTGCCCGGAAAATAGGGCGGGTTGCAGACGATCAGATCAAACTGTTCGCCGGCCACCGGGGCAAACAGGTCGCCGGCGCGGACGTCGACCCGGGTGGCCAGGCCGTAGCGCGCGACATTCGCCGCCGCGCACCGCACGGCCCGCGGGTTGAGGTCGGTGGCGACCACCCGCCCGGCGCCGGACCGGGCGGCCACGAGGGCCATGATCCCGCTGCCGGTGCCCAGATCCAGCACCGCCCCGCCCCGAGGGACCACGCCCGGCCGGGCCAGGTAGCGGGCCAGGAACCCGCTGGTAAAGTAGATGCCGGGATTAAAGACCGTGGGCGCGATGCGCAACCGCCACCCGGCGACCCGCACCCAGCGCGCCGGCTCCGCGTCGAGCCGGAAATGGCGGTAGCGCCAGGCGACGATCCGCTTGAGCACCCGCCGGGCGAGCCGCTTATGGGCCGGCGCCGCCGGGGCAGGAGGGGGGGCGATCGGCTGGCCCATCCGGCTACGACAGGACAATCTGGTGGCGCGACGGCATAGGCTGGTCTCATAATTACGCGCCGGGATGGTGCATGGCGCACGATCCCCTCAGGCCGATCATACGCTACTTAGCTAGCGGAGTCAAGCTAACGCATAGCGCTGGGGGCGCCGGGGCCAAATGGTCATTAGCCGCGGCGCCTCGACCAGCGCGCTGAACCCTCGCCCGCGCACGGGAGAGGGCAGGGTGAGGGCCGCCCGCCCTACCGCACCGTGACACTCTTGGCCAGGTTGCGGGGCTTGTCGGGATCGTGGCCGCGCAGGAGGGCCAGGTGGTAGGCAAGCAACTGCACCGGCGGCAGGGCGGCCAGCGGGAAGGCGTGGCCGGTCGCCTGCACCCGCAGGTGGACGTCGAACACGGCATGCGCCTGCGGGCCGACCCCGATGATCAGGGCGCCGCGCGCCTTGAGCTCGCCGGCCGTGGTCAGGGCCTGGGCCAGGTCGGGGCCGTCCGGGGCGAAGATCAGGCAGGGTGTGCCGGGCTCGACCAGGGCGATCACGCCGTGCTTGAGCTCGCCGGCCGCGAAGCCCTCGGCGTGCATATAGCTCACTTCCTTGATTTTCAGCGCCGCTTCGAGCGCCAGCGGGTAGCAGTAGCCCCGGCCGACCACGAACAGGTGCGCGCGGTCCACGATGCGCGCGGCCAGGGCGCGCACCGTGTCCAGGCGGCCGTCGGCGCGCTGGGCGTCCATCTCGGCGGCCGCCGCGCTGAGGGCGGCGCGCATCTCCGCCGTCCGGCCGCCGAGCGCCCCGGCGGCGAGCATCAGGTAAGCGACCTTGGCCGTGAAGGCCTTGGTCGAGAGCACGCACTTCTCGGGGCCGGCGCCCAGCAGCAGGGTGTAATCGGCCTCCCGGCTGAGCGTCGAGCCGGACACGTTGACTAGGGCGGCCACCGGCACCGCGCTGCGGTGGGCGGCGCGCACCGCGTCGAGCACGTCGATCGTCTCACCGCTCTGCGAGAGGGCAACCACGGCCTGCGGCGCGTGCATGAAGGGCGCGAAGGCGGCCAGCTCGTGGGCGTAGACGCTATGGGCCATGCGGTCGCCCACATCGGCCAGGATATAGGTGCTCATCAGGGCGGCATGGTAGGCTGTGCCGCAGGCCGTGAGGTAGAGATCGGACGCCGCCCGCAGGAAGCCGGCCAGCTGATCGGCCTGTGCGCCGCCTTCGGCCACGATCTGGCGCAGTAGCCCGGGCTGCTCCCAGATCTCCTTCTCCAGGTAGTGCTGGTAGGGGCCGAGCGCGGCCTGCTGCGGGTCCCAGGCCACCTCCTCCACCTGCGGCGTGATCGCCGCGCCGGTCGCCGCGTCGACCAGGATGACCCGGTCCTTGCTGACGCTGGCGACCTGGCCGTCGCGCACCCAGATGATGCGGCGGGTGTGCTGGAGCAGGGCGGCGATATCCGAGGCCAGGTAATTCGCGCCGCCGTTGAGCCCAATGACCAGCGGCGAGCCGTTCTTGACCGCGGCCAGCTCATCACGGGCCACGTCCATGGCCACCACGGCGTTCATGCCGTCCAGGCGCAGGCTGACGCGGCGCAGGGCCTCGGCCAGCGTGATCGCCGGGTGGGCGCCCAGCTCCTCTTCCAGCAGGTGCGCGATCACCTCACTGTCTGTTTCCGACGCGAAGTGGTGGCCGCGCTGCAACAGGCCCGCTTTTAACTCGACATAATTCTCGACGACGCCGTTATGGACGAGCGCGATGCGGCCGGTGCAGTCGGTGTGCGGGTGGGCATTGTCGTGGGTGACGGCGCCGGTCGTGGCCCAGCGGGTGTGCCCGATGGCCAGGCCCGAGTCGGCGAGGGTGGTGGGGGCGGCGCGGAGCTTGCCGATGTCCTTGACCGTTGCGACGTGGTTATTCGTGTCGACCGCGATGCCCCACGAGTCATAGCCGCGGTACTCCAGCTCCTTGAGCCCGGCGAACACCAGGTTCGCGGCCGGGCAGGATGGGCCGGCATAGCCAAAAATTCCACACATGGTCGTGAATCCTCCTTGCGTTAGGCGTGCGTTGGGCAGGAGGGAAGACGGACCACGGGACGCGCAGGGACCTATACGGAGCAGGGTGCTCCGCCCCCGGGGCCGGGTGTTGTCGTGCGGTCGCCCGCGCGGTTTGGCCGGCACTTACGATTGGGGAAACCGGGGAGCCATCCGCCGAGTCTTTCGATCAGCTCCCACCTCGTCAACTCGCGGCCTGATCCGCGAGTCCT
>DATGEF010000393.1:0-2991 GCA_035310405.1 Chloroflexia bacterium
CTGCGCAACGTCGCCTGCCATAATCAAGATGAACTCCGTCAGGAGTTGCGCTGGGCAATAGCGCGGCTCCAGCACAAACCAGATCTCATTCGTCGTTTCATTGAGCACTGCGGATATTAGATCTCTATGCTCCTGTCAGTAGTATACACCAACGGGGCCGCGGAAAAAACCCTCTCTAGCCCGATTTATTGGCGGGCGCCCAGGGCTATACTATGCCAACACGGTAGGCCCGGTCTCACTCTACTGATCATTGCATAACAGTGCGGCCGCAAGCGACCTCTTGGGTTAATGAGGAGTGAGCACGCCTACGTGCGAACGTTGCCCCACCCGCGTTCGCACCTGGGGGTGCTCACTCCTCACTCAGCGATGACCCACGGGCTGTCTTGCACTTGCACTAGCTAAAGTTTTCCGCGGGCCAGCGGCGTGGCCCGATCTGGGCGGGGCTGTAGCGGCGGAGCTTGCCCCGCCTGGGGGGAGCGGGCGAGGTCGCCTATACGTATCAACCTCAGCGTGCGGCAGGGTCCTGAGGCAGGACGTCTAGCGGCTGAAGCCGCGGCTACGAGTACGAAGCCCGCCTACGCGGGCTGACAGTTATCACCCCAGGCGGTTGGGTCTGGTCGTCGCCTGTTGTCTCCCCGCGACCCCGGCGCTTAGGTTGATCGGCATAAGGCGACCTCGCCCGCTCCCTATACGCATCAACCTAACAGGCACGGGTAGCTACGTGACAACGCGCGGCGACTCGCGCTGCCGGGATGCCCGTCAGCCCGCGTAGGCGGGCTTCGTACTCGTAGCCGCGGCTTTAGCCGCTAGGCGTCCCGCCCAGGACTGCGCTGCTCGCTTAGGTTGATCGGCATGGGGAGCGAGCGAGGTCGCCCACCAGGCGGGGCAAGCCCCGCCGCTACATAGGGCGGCCACCAAAAATACAAACCAGTAGCGCGGGCCACGCTCGACAGCTTTAGATCTTTAGGCAACGGTCTGTAATAAGGAGGGAATCGATGGTCTGGACCCGTCCGCAAGCTCCCCCGGCCCCGCCCGCGCGCGGGAGTATCCCGCCCGGCGCGCTCCCCTTTGGCCAGACCCCCCTGGCCGAGGTCATGGCGCCCGAGCGCCAGAACTTCGGGCAGATCCCGGGCGTGCTGCCCATGCCCCACTTGATCCAGATGCAGCGGGACTCGTTCCGCGGGTTCCTGCAGGAAGGGCTGCCGGAGCTGTTGGCGGAGATCTCGCCGATCACCGATTTCACCGGCAAGCACCTGGAGCTGCGCTTCCTGGACTATCAGTTGGGCACCCCCCGCTACAGCATCTGGGAGTGCCGCCGGCGGGATATGACCTACGGCGCGCCCTTGCGCGTGCGCGTGCAGCTCTTGCTCAAAGAGACCGGCGAGATCAAAGAGTCGGAGGTCTTCCTGGGCGACTTCCCGCTCATGACCGAGACGGGCGCCTTTGTCGTTAACGGCGTCGAGCGCGTGGTCGTCGCCCAGCTGGTGCGCTCGCCGGGCGTGTATTTTACCGCCGCCGAGGACCCCACCACCGGGCGGAAGTTGTTCGCGGCCAAGCTGATCCCCAACCGCGGCGCCTGGCTCGAATTTGAGACCTCCAATAAAGACCTCCTGTCGGTGAAAGTCGACCGCAAGCGCAAGATCCCCCTCACGATCCTGTTGCGCGCGATCGGCTACGAGACCGACGCGCAGATCGCCGCGCTCTTCGCCGGCGTGAACACGAATCCCGACCATGACTATGTCCGGGCCACGCTCGACAAAGACCCGACCCAGAGCCGCGAGGCGGCGCTCCTGGAACTGTACAAGCGGTTGCGGCCAGGCGATCCGGCGACCCTGGACAACGCGACCAGCCTCTTGAGCACGCTGTTGTTCAACCCGCGGCGCTATGACCTGGCCAAAGTGGGCCGCCACAAGCTGAACCAGCGCCTCGGCCTGGATGTGCCTCTCGCCACGCGCATCCTGACCAACGACGACCTGGTGCAGATCGTGGTCACGCTGATCCGGCTCAATAACGAGCAGGGGCGGCCGGACGATATCGATCACCTGGGCAACCGCCGCGTCCGCGCCGCCGGCGAGCTGATCGCGGCCCAGCTGCGGATCGGCCTGCTGCGCATGGAGCGCGTGATCAAAGAGCGCATGGCGATCCAGGACCCGCAATCGGTGGCCCCCAACGGGCTGATCAATATCCGCCCGGTCGTGGCGGCGATGCGCGAATTCTTCGGCGGCTCGCAGCTCAGCCAGTTCATGGACCAGACCAACCCGCTCGCCGAGCTGGTCTATAAGCGGCGCCTGTCCGCGCTGGGCCCCGGCGGCCTGAACCGCGACCGCGCCGGCTTCGACGTCCGCGACGTTCATAACTCGCACTACGGCCGCATCTGCCCGATCGAATCGCCGGAAGGCCCGACGATCGGCCTGATCGGCGCCCTGGCGACCTACGCCCGCCTCAACGAGTTCGGCTTCATCGAGACGCCCTACCGGCGGGTGCGGAACGCGGTCGACAACACCCCCGCCCAGCTGGCCGGGCGTCTGCTGCGCGAGAACGTCACCCATCCCGCGACCGGCCAGCTCGTCGCCGCGGCGGGCACCCGGGTCGATGCCGCGCTGGCCGCGCAGATCGCCCAGGTGCCGCTGGCCCGGGTGCCGGTCAAGCCGTATGTGTCCAGCACGATCCAATACCTGTCGGCGGACGTCGAGGATAATTACGTGATCGTGCAGGCCAACGCGCGGCTGGACGAGTATGGTGAGTTCGTGGACGAGCGCGTCTCGGTGCGCTACAGCCAGGAGTTCCTCCAGGAGCCGGTCGACCGCGTCGACTACATGGATGTCTCGCCCAAGCAGGTCGTCTCGATCGCCGCGGCCCTCATCCCGTTCCTGGAGCACGACGACGCGAACCGGGCGCTGATGGGGGCCAACATGCAGCGCCAGGCTGTGCCTCTGCTGGTGCCCCAGGCGCCGATCGTCGGCACCGGCGTCGAGGGCCAGGCCGCCCGCG
>DATGEF010000394.1:0-5865 GCA_035310405.1 Chloroflexia bacterium
CACGCCGAAGCCGCCCGTCCCCGTGCCGAGCAGGACGCCGAGATTCGTGCTGTTCGCGTTCGTCACGGCCAGGTCGAGCAACCCATCGGCATTGAAATCGCCGGCGACGAGCGCGGTCGGGCCGGTGCCCACCGAGACGCTGGTCGCGGCGCCGAAGCTGCCGGTGCCGGTGCCGAGCAGGATGGAGGCGGTCGTCCCGCCCGCGTTCGTGACCGCCAGATCGAGCACGCCGTCGCGGTTGAAATCGTCGGCCACCACGCCATAGGGGCTGGCCCCCACGGGGTAGCCGGTGGGCGCGCCAAAGCCGCCGAGGCCGGTGCCCAGCAACACCGTGACCATGTTATTGCCCGAGGTAGTCACGGCGAGATCGAGGGCGCCGTCGGCGTTGAAGTCGCCCACGGCGAGCGCATGGGGGGCGCTGCCGGCCGGGAAGGATACGGCCGGGCCGAAAGTGCCGTGGCCGGTGCCCAGCAGCAGCGAGATATCGTTCGAGGTCTGGTTGGCCACGACCAGGTCGAGATGCCCGTCGCCGTTGAAGTCGCCGGCGGCCACGTACTCGGGGTAGGTGCCCGCCGGCAGGGCCGTCGGCGGGCCAAAGCTGCCGGTCCCGGTGCCCACCAGCACCGCCACCGTGTTGTTGAGGGAGTTGGCCACGGCCAGGTCGGGCACCCCATCCTCGTCGAAGTCGCCGGCGACCACGCCGCGCGGGCCGCTCCCGGCGGCGAAGGGCTGGGCCGGGCCAAAGCCGCCCGTGCCGGTGCCGAGCAGCACTGACACCGTATTGGAATCGGCGTTGGCCACCACGAGGTCGGGGTTGCCATCGCTATTGAAATCGCCGACGGCCACCGCGCGGGGCCCGTTCCCCACGCCGTACGAGGTCTGGGTAAAGCTGGGGTTGCTGCAAACCGCGGGCGCGGCCGGCTGGGGGGCAATCGGCACGCGGCCGGCCGCCGGGGCGCTGCTCAGGCCGGCGCCGGCCGCCAGCAGAGCCAACAAGGCCAGCGCCGGCCAGGGGCGCAGCGGGTAACGCAGGATCGAGGCGGCGCGGGCCGGCGCCAGGGCCGGGCGCGCCTCCCTGTACAGGGGTGCGTAATCGTCAGGCATCAGGTCCTTTCCGGGGGCTACCCGGTTGCCGGGGGGTGCGCCGCCGTGGCCTCTTGCACCAGCTCCCAGAGGCGGCTGGGGCTGAGCGGGATCTCACGGATCTCGATCCCGGTATCGGCCAGCGCGTTTTCGAGGGCCTGGGCGAAGAGCGGGCCCACCGGGATCGCGCCTGCCTCGCCCGCGCCTTTGACGCCGATCGGGTTGAGCGGCGAGGGGGTTTCCTCGTGGCCCACGGCCACGCGCGGCACGTCGTTGGCGGTCGGCAGCAGGTAGTCCATGAAGGAGGCGTTGAGCAGCTGCCCATGCTCGTCGTAGATCAGCTGCTCGTAGAAGACATTGCCGATCCCTTGCGCCACCCCGCCATGGACCTGCCCTTCCAGGATCAGCGGGTTGATCACCCGGCCGCAGTCGTGGACGACGACATAGCGGTGGATCTTGACGTCGCAGGTCTCTGGATCGACTTCGAGCACGAGGGCGTGCGCGCCGCTCGCGGTGGCGCCCATCGGCGGGCCGAAGTAGGCCGTGGCCTCCAGGCCGGGCTCGGTGCCCGGCTGGACGGCGCCGCGCAGGGGATTGGCCCGCCCAGCCAGCTCGGCGAGACTGATCCGGGCGCCCGGCGTGCCCCGCACCTGGGCATGGCCCGCCACTAGCTCGATATCTTCTTCGGCGGCTTCCAGCACCTCGGCCGCCAGCTTCAGCGCCTTCGCGCGCACCATGACCGCCGCCGAGTGGACGGCCGAGCCGGCGACCACGGCGCCCCGGCTGGCGAAGGTCCCGGTGCCCCAGTTGAACTGGCCGGTATCGCCGGTCGAGACCAGCACGTCCTCCAGCGGCAGGTCCAGGACCGCGGCGGCGATCTGGGCGAAGCTGGTGTAGTGCCCCTGGCCCTGCGTGCCGACCCCCGTGACCACGGTGAGCTTGCCGCTGGGCTCGATCTGCACGCGGGCGCCTTCATAGGGGCCGATCCCCGTGCCCTCGACGTAGAGCACCAGCCCGATGCCCACCCGCTTCCCGGCGGCCCGCAGGCGCGGGCCTTCTTCCTGGTGGAAGGCATCCCAGCCGATCATGGCTTTGGCCTTCTCCAGGATCGGCTCATAGTTGCCGCTGTCATAGGTCAGCTTGGTGAAGTCCTGGAAGATGATCTCGTTGCAATAGGGGAACTGGTCGGGCGGGATGAGGTTGCGGCGGCGGATCTCCAGCGGATCGATGCCGAGCTCCTTGGCGGCGATATCCAGCAGCCGTTCCATGACGAACACGCCATGCTGCCGCCCCGCGCCGCGGTAGGGCGTGACGATGATCTTGTTGGTGAACACGGCCTTGAACTCGGTGTAGTAGTCCGGCACCACGTAGGGGCCCAGCAGCGTACACTGTGTGTTGAGCGGCACGGTCAGGCCGTATGGATCGTAGGCGCCGGTATCGTGGAGGAAGATGTCCTTGACCCCCAGGATCTTCCCGTCCCGGGTCAGGGCCATCTCGGACTCGTGGACCTGGCCGCGCTCCTGCGTCATGGCCAGGAAGTTCTCCAGCCGGTCTTCGATCCACTTCAGCGGGCGGCCGAGGCGGATCGCGGCCCAGGGCACCAACGTCTCTTCGGGGTAGAACATCATGATTTTGGGCCCAAAGCCGCCGCCGACAAACGGGGCGATCACGCGCACCTGGCGCTCGGAGAGCCCGAGCATGCGGGCCAGCCCGTTGCGGATCGGGATCGGCGCCTGGGTGGAGTCCCAGACCGTCAGGTGGTTGGCCAGCGGGTCAAACTGGGCGACGACGCCGCGCCCCTCCATGGGCGCGGCCGTCCCCCGGTCGTAGAGGAAGCGCCGGCGGATGACGACCGCGGCCGCCGCCTGCGCGGCCGGGTAATGGCCCTTTTCCTGGATGACATGGGCGGCGATGTTCGCCGCCACATCCTCATGCACCAGGCCGGCGGGCGAGTCCACGGCGGCCTCTAGGTCGACGACGGCCGGCAGCGGATCATAGTCGACGACGATGGTCTCGGCGGCATCTTCGGCCAGGTAGCGGCTCTCGGCGACCACCATGGCGACCGGCTCGCCGACATAGCGCACCTTGTCCCGCGCCAGCTGACCGGCCGTGCGCTGGTGAAAGACGATATGCTGCGTGGGCGGCGGGGGCACCAGCAGCGGCGACGGCTGCCAAAAGTCGCCCAGGTCGGCCGCTGTGTAGACGGCGATCACGCCGGGCATGGCCCGCGCCGCGGCGACGTCGACGTTCAGGAGGCGGGCATGGGCATAGTCGCTGCGCTTGAAGGCGACATGGGCCAGGTCGGGCAGATGCACGTCGTCGACGAACTGGGCGCGCCCGGTGAGCAGACGCGGGTCCTCGTTGCGCTTGACCCGGGCGCCAAACAGGCGGGTCATAGCCCGCCGCCCGCCGCGCCGGCCGGGGCGGCGCGCAGCTTCTCCGCGGCCAGGCGCACCGCGTCGACGATGAACTGGTAGCCGGTGCAGCGGCAGAGATTGCCGGAGAGCGCGTCGCGGATCTGTGCCTCGGTGGGGTCCGGGTTTTCGTGCAGGAAGGGCACGAGCGTCATCAGGAAGCCGGGGGTGCAGAACCCGCACTGCAGGCCATGCGCCTCCCAGAACGCCTGCTGGATCGGGTGCAGGTGGGCCGGGTCGGACGCCAGGCCCTCGACCGTGGTCACGGCGTGGCCCTGCGCCTGCACGGCAAAGGTGAGGCAGGAGCGCACGGCCACGCCGTCGAGGAGCACGGTGCAGGCGCCACAGACCCCGTGCTCACAGCCGACATGCGTGCCGGTCAGGTTGAGGGTGTGGCGGAGGAAGTCGCTCAAGAGCAACCGCGAGTCGACCACGCGGGTATAGGCCTGGTCGTTGACGGTCAGCGTGATTTCGTGGCTCATCTGGGTTCCTTATCCAGCATTGGCGAGGGCGCGGTCGACGGCCCGCGTGAGGGTCTGGCGCGCGAGCACGCCGACCAGGTGGCGGCGATAGGCGGCCGTGGCATGGATATCGGACGGCGGGTCGACGGCCGCCGCGGCGGCCGCCGCGGCGGCGGCGATCGCCGAGCCGGTGGGCAGGGTGCCATCCAGGACGGCGGCGGCCGGGTGGGCGACGATCGGGCCGTCGCCGATCGAAAAAAGAACCAGCTTACTGGCGGCCACGGCGCCGCCGGCATCCAGGGTGACGACCGCCGCCGCGCCGACCAGGGCATAATCGCCGTGGCGGCGCGCGAACTCGGCGAACGCGGTGCCCGTGCGCGCGGGCAGCGGTGGGATGACCACGGCGACGAGGAGCTCCTCCGGCTCCAGCGCCGTGGTGAAGAGGCCCTGGAAGAAGTCGGCCGCGGGGATCTGGCGCGCCCCGCCCGCCCGTTGGGTGTGCATTTGGGCGTCGAGGGCGACCGCCAACGCGGGCAGCTCGGCCGCCGGGTCGGCGTGGGCGAGCGAGCCGCCGAAGGTGCCCCGGTTGCGGATCTGCGGGTGGGCGATGTGGGGCATGGCTTCGGCGACCAGGGGCGCCCACGTGGCCACGAGCGGGCTGCGCTCGACCGTCCGCTGGCGGGTCATCGCGCCGATGCGCAGCCCGCCCCCGGCATCCTCGGCGATGCCGAACAGGTCGGCGATGCCGTTCAGGTCGACCAGGATCGCCGGCTGGGCGAGGCGAAAGTTCATGGTCGGCACCAGGCTCTGGCCCCCGGCCAGGACCTTCGCCTCCCCCCCGTGCGCGGCCAACAACGCCAGCGCGTCGTCCCGCGTGGCCGGCGCGTAATACTCAAAGGGCGCAGGTTTCATGTCGTCCTTCGGGTCCTTCGTGGATTCATCGTCTCAGGGCTGCTGCACGAAGGCGACGATGCGGGCGAAGGCGGCCTCGCCGCCCTTGAAGCGGAAGGGGAAGCAGCCGAGCCAGACGCGCTGGTTGAGCACCTCGTCCACCTGCCCGCCGACATTCTCGGCATGGAACACGCCCTTCGGGAAGAGCAGGGTGTGCGTGCATTGGTAGTCCGCCGGCCAGGGGAAGGCCTCGTCGAGGGTCATGCCGATCTTGGCCTCGACCTCGGGGATCAGGTCCGGGCGGGCGGTGCGCACTTTGGTGTTGTACGGATGGTCGGTGGAGATGGCGTCGATAGCCATCCAGCGGATGCCGCGGTCGAGCACCCATTCGCAGAAGGGGCGGCGCGGGCCGGGGTGGCGCAAGAAGGCGCGGGGCAGGTCGGGCAGCTCCTGGTTGTGGACCTTGTACCAGTCCTCATTGTAGTAATGGTGGTAGCCGGTGTGGATGACCAGGATATCGCCCTTCTGGATCGTGATCCCGGTGTCCTTCTCCCAGCGCTCGAAATGCTCCGGGCCGTAGATATCGTAGTCGCCGATGCCGTACTGCGCGAGATCGACGATGCAGGCCGGGCCGAACAGGGTCTCGATCGGGATGCCCGCGATATCGGGCCCCGGGTCGTAGAAGTGGTAGGGCGAATCGAGGTGTGTGGCGATGTGGTTCGTGCTGGAGATATGCTGGGCGTTCACGCCCTCGAAGGCGATCTTTTTGACCCACTTGATCGTCGGCCCCTCATAGTAGGCGAACGGCGGCGAGTCGACGCTGAAGTTCTGCGAGAGGTCGAGGACTTTGACCTTGCTGAGATCATATGGCACGTACATTGGACCACCCCTTTGCTGGTGAATGGGAGAATCCACAGCCACGCGCCGGGTGTAGGGGAAAAACGACGGGCACCGAGCCGTGGCAGAGTTCCTTGCGCCGCATGGTAACATGCTTTGCCGGGGGTGTCAAGCGACTG